>NZ_JBFULZ010000007.1:0-43965 GCF_054049635.1 Cellulomonas sp. P5_C6
CCGCCGCCTCGGGCTCGGGCGCGAGCGCACCCGGGCCGGCCAGGACGACCTGCTGCGCTCCTCCCGCCCGGCACCCGCCGCCGGGGAACGGGCCGCGGCCGTCAGCGCTGTGCGGACCTACGTCGATGCGGCGACCGCGGGCGCCCCGGACGACTGGGTGCTGGCGGCCCGCAGCCGTGCCGCGGACGTGGACCTCGACGACGTGCTCGACCGCACCGTCGTCCGCGTGCCCGTCGGGGCCGCGCGCGTCCCCTGGACGTGGCGGGCGCTCGCCCTGCTGCAGTGGGTGCTGCTCGCCGTGGCCGCCGCCGGTCTGGTCTGGCTCCTGCTCCTGGCGGGACTGGGCTGGCTCCGGCTGCCCGAGCCGGAGACCCCGACGTGGTGGGGGTTCCCGGCGCCGACGTTCCTGCTCCTCGCGGGCATCCTCGCCGGGCTGCTGGTCGCGGGGCTCGGGTGGGTGCTCGGCCGTCTCGGGGGTCGGCGGCGTGCCGCGCAGGCCCGGCGCAAGCTCGGCGCGTCCGTGTCGCTCGCGGTGACCGACCACGTGATCGGCCCGGTCGCGGCCGAGATGGACGCACTGGCCCGGTGCCGTGCCGCGGCGGCGAGAGCGGGGGCCTGACCGCTCCTAGGATCGTCGGCATGACTCGCCTCGAGGTTCCCGTCCAGCTGCGCTGGTCGGACATGGACGCCTACCAGCACGTCAACAACGTCGAGATGCTGCGGCTTCTCGAGGAGGCCCGGATCGAGGCGTTCTGGAGCCATCCCGCCGCGCCCGACGGCAGCCGGGTCGAGAGCGCCTGGCCGACCGCGGTGCTCGATGCCGGACCCGGCGCCGAGCTGTCGACGCTCGTCGCGCGGCAGGAGATCGAGTACCTGCGGCCGCTGGGCTACCGGCGCACCCCCGTGATCGTGGAGATGTGGATCGGGCACCTCGGCGGCGCGAGCCTCGACGTCTGCTACGAGGTGCGCGACGCGGGGGAGCCCGGACCCGACCGGATCACCTACGCGCGCGCCCTGACCACGTTGGTGCTGGTCGACGCCGCGACGGGCGTGCCGCGCCGCATCGACGCCGAGGGCCGGGCCGCGTGGACCCCGTTCCTGGAGGACCCGGTCGTCATCCGCCGGCGGCGCTGACCCGCCGGTCGGTCCGCGCCAGCTCGGCGGTCTCGGCCGCGCGCGCGATGTTCCGCTGCATCCCGCCGAACACCACGCCGTGGAACGGGTACACGGACCACCAGTAGAGCTGACCGAGCAGGCCCTTCGGGTGGAAGAGGGCGCGCTGCGCGAACGCGGTGCCCGCCCCCTCGGACGGTTCGACCCGCAGCTCCAACCACGCCAGTCCCGGCACCCGCATCTCGGCGCGCAGCCGCAGGAGGCTGCCCGGCTCGATGGCCTCGACCCGCCAGAAGTCGACGGCGTCGTCCACCACGAGCAGGCGGGGGTCGCGACGACCGCGGCGCAGACCCGGTCCCCCGACCAGCCGGTCGGCCAGCCCGCGGACCCGCCAGGCGAGCCCCCACGAGTACCAGCCGCGCTCGCCGCCGACCGCCTCGATCACGCGCCAGAGCGCCTCGGGGGAGGCGTCGACCGTGACCCGGCGCTCGTCGACGAACAGCGAGCCGCCGGCCCAGTCGGGGTCGCTGGGCAGCGGGTCGCTGGGCGCCCCGGGCACGGCCGCCGACGACCACCGGGTCGTGACGGCGGCGTCGTGCACCCGCTGCAGGGCGAGGCGGACCGCGCGGTCGAACCCGATCAGGCCGCCGGGCGGGTCGGGTACGTGGTCGGCGATGTCGTGCTCGTCGCACACCACCTCGTGCACGAGGGACTCGACGAGTGGGCGCGCCAGACCCGACGGCACCGGGGTCACCAGCGACACCCACAGGCTGGAGAGCCGCGGCGTCAGCACGCCGACGCCGACGATGACCCGCCGGTGCAGGCCCGCGGCCTGCGCGTAGCGCTGCATCATGTCCCGGTACGTCAGGACGTCCGGGCCGCCGATGTCGAACCCTCGGCTGATCTCGGGAGGCATCGCCGCGGAGCCGACGAGGTACCGCAGGACGTCGCGGATCGCGATGGGCTGGATGCGGTTCTCCACCCAGCGCGGGACCGTCATCGCCGGCAGCCGCTCGGTGAGGTAGCGCATCATCTCGAACGACGCGGACCCGGACCCGAGGATGACGGCGGCGCGCAGCACGGTGGTCGGGACGCCGGAGGCCAGCAGGATCTCCCCGACCTCCGTGCGCGACGCCAGGTGCGGCGAGAGGTCCTCGCCCTCGGGGTACAGCCCGCCGAGGTAGACGAGGCGCCCGACGCCGGCCTCGCGCGCCGCCTGCGCGAACGTCAGGGCCGTGTGCCGGTCGGTCGACTCGAAGCTGCGGCCGGAGCCGAGCGAGTGGATGAGGTAGTACGCGATGTCCGTGCCGTCGAGCGCCGCGCGGATCTGCGCGGGGTCGTCGGCGTCGGCTGCGGCGACCTCGACGTCCGCGTACCAGGGCCGTCCCCGCAGGCGGTCGGGGTGGCGGGCGATCGCGCGGACGCGGTAGCCGGCCGCGAGCAGCTCGGGGACCAGGCGGCCGCCGACGTACCCGGTGACGCCGGTGACCGCGACGAGCGGCGCGTCGGCCCGGGGGTGGCCGTCGGGACCGAGCCCGGGCACGAGGCCCTCGAGCGTGTCGGCGACGGGCTCGGGCAGGAGGTCGTCCGGGGCGGTGGCCATCCGGGCAGTCTGCGGTGCGGGGCCCGGACCCGCACCCGGTCGCGCCCGATCCTCAGCCGGGGCTCAGCAACGCCAGCGTCTCGCGCTCGGCGACCGCCTGCGACCTGGTCGGCCGGATGGTGGCGCCGTGCTCCCAGAGGTCGACGACGCGGGGGTCGATGTACGACGCCCGGCAGACCGCAGGCGTGTTCCCGAGCTCCTCGGCGACCGCACGGACGACCTCCGTGACCACCCGGCGGCGCGCTCGCTCGGCCCGGGGCGGGGCACCGGCATCGGCGAGCCCGCGCGCGGCCAGCACCGTCGCGTGCCACGTGCGGAAGTCCTTCGGCGTCGCGTCCTCGCCCAGCAGCTCCTTGACGTAGGCGCCGACGTCCGCGCTGGTCACGTCGTGCCAGGCGCCGTCGTCGTCGCGCCACGCGAGCAGCTCCTCGCCGTCGTCGCGGCGCCGGGTCAGCGCCCGCACCAGGGTGGCGACGTCGTCGTCCTCGACGACCGTGTCCCGCACCTGGCCGGACTTGGCGGGGAAGTGCAGGTGCACGCGGCCGGGGTCGCCGTCGTTCTCGGGCGCGAGGACCCGCACGTGCGAGCGCAGCAGGGTGGCCAGGCCGTACGACCCGTGCTGGAGCGCGTAGCCCTCGCCGCCCACCCGCAGGTAGGCGAGGTCGAGCAGCCGGAACGCCAGGCCCAGCACCTTCTCGCGCGGCATGCCGTCGAGCGCGAGGTGCGCGCGTACCTTGCGCCGGGCGGCGGGCAGCCGGCGGGCGATCTCGAGCACGCGGTCGTGCTTGAGGCGGCCGCGGCGCAGCGTCCACTGCTGGTGGTACAGGTACTGGCGGCGCTCGGCGTCGTCGAGCCCGGCCGCCTGGATGTGGCCGTTGGGCCACGGGCTGATCCAGACCTCCCGCCACGCGGGCGGGATCGCGAGCGTCGTGATCCGCTCGAGGTGGTCCTCGTCGACGATCCGGACCTTGTCGAGGTCGAGGTAGACGAACCCCCGACCGGCGCGGCGTCGCGACCAGCCGGGGGCGTCGATGCGGACGCGGCGCAGGCGAACCATGCGGGCAGTGTCACCCGGCGGCGGTCGCTCCGCGCGGGGAGCCGTCAGTCGGGGAAGCGGACCATGCCCTCCTGGGCCACGGACGCCACGAGCACCCCGTCCCGGGTGAACACGCGGGCGGCACCGAGGCCGCGCCCGCCCTGGGCGCTGGGGGTCGACTGCACGTACAGGAGCCAGTCGTCGACCCGTACATCTCGGTGCCACCACATGGCGTGGTCCAGGCTGGCGATGGACAGGCCGCGGGTCACCCACGACTTGCCGGCCCGCCGCAGGATCGGCTCGAGCATCACCTGGTCGCACGCGTAGGCCAGCAGCGCCCGGTGCAGCAACTGGTCGTCGGGCAGCGGGCCGCGGGACCGGAACCACACGCACTGCTGGCCGGTGGGCTCGGCGGGCGGCCCGAGGTAGATCGACCCGCCGACGTGCCGCACGTCGAACGCGGCCTCCTGCGTCCAGAACTTGGCCACCGGGTGGTCGATCCCGCCGAGCATCTCGAGCGCCGACGGCACCTCCTCCGGGGCCGGGATCCCCTCGGGCATCGGGTCGGCGTAGTCGAGCCCGGGCTGCTGCTCCTGGAACGAGGCGATCATCGACAGGATGGCCTCGCCGCCCTGCAGCGCGTGCGTCCGGCGCGCGGTGAACGACCGGCCGTCGCGCATGCGCTCGACCGCGAACGAGATGGGCTCGCGCACGTCGCCGGCCCGCAGGAAGTAGCCGTGCATCGAGTGCGGCAGCCGACCCTCGGGAACCGTCCGGCCTGCCGCGAGCAGCGCCTGCGCGAGCACCTGACCCCCGAACACGCGCCCGCTGGGCTGCGGGAGGCTGCGGCCGCTGAACAGGTCGGGCGTCGCCGGGTCGTCGTCGAGCCGCAGGATGTCGAGCACGGGGGCGGTCAGGTCGGGCTCGGTCGTCATGGTCGGAAGCCTTTCACGACGCGCCGTCCCGGAGCCGTGGACACCGCGTGACGTCGGTCGCAGGGCTCAGTCGTCGAACGTGTTGAGCATCGAGTACGCGGCGCGCTCGAGGTAGTCCCACAGCTGCGCCCGGTGCATCGGGGCCAGGCCGAGGCTGTCGACGGCGGCGCGCATGTGCAGCAGCCACCGGTCGCGGGCCTCGGGGTTCACCTTGAACGGCGCGTGCCGCATGCGCAGCCGGGGGTGCCCGCGCTGGTCGGAGTAGGTGGTCGGGCCGCCCCAGTACTGCTCGAGGAACAGGGTCAGCCGCTCGGCCGCCGGACCGAGGTCCTGCTCGGGGTACATCGGGCGCAGCACCGGGTCGTCGGCCACGCCGCGGTAGAACTCGTCGACCAGGGCGACGAACGTCTCGTGCCCGCCGATCGCCGCGTAGAAGGAGTCGGGTCTCACGGCGACCATCCTCACACGCGCACTCAGAGCCCCAGCTCCTCCAGCACGGGCAGCGCGGCCCGGACCACGGCCCGGGCGTCGGCGGCGCTGGAGGCGGCGAGCGCCAGCTGCGCGAGGCGACGGCACTCCTGCAGCGACGTCGTGGCGAGCAGGGCCGCGACGTCCGGGAGCGCGCGGGGCGTCATGGACAACGAGGAGACCCCGAGCCCGACCAGCACGGCCGCGAGCGCGGGGTTGGCCGCGGCCTCGCCGCAGACGCCGACCGGCCGGCCCTGCTGGGCCCCRCCGTTGCACGCCGMGGCCACCAGGTGCAGCACGGCGGGCTGCCACGGGTCGGAGAGCTCGGCGACCGCGCCCAGGAGCCGGTCGGCGGCCATCGCGTACTGGGTCAGGTCGTTCGTGCCGATGCTGGCGAACGCGGCGTGCGCGAGGATCGGCCCGGACAGCAGCGCGGCGCTCGGCACCTCGATCATCACACCGGCGACCCCGAGACCGTGCGCGGCGCAGGCGGCGACGAACTGCGCGGCCTCGTCGACCGTCGACACCATCGGCGCCATGACCCAGACCTCGGCCGTCTCGGCGGCGGCCGCCTGCGCGATCGCGGCGAGCTGGTCCTGCAGGACCTCGGGGTGGCGGACCGCCGTACGCAGGCCGCGGACGCCCAGCGCCGGGTTGACCTCGGCGTCCCCGGCGAGGAACGGCAGCGGCTTGTCGGCGCCGGCGTCGAGCGTGCGGACGACGACCTTGCGGCCCGGGAACGCGGCGAGCACCTTGCGGTAGGCCGCGACCTGCTCGTCGATGGTCGGCGCCTCCTCGCGGTCGAGGAAGCCGAACTCGGTGCGGAACAGCCCCACGCCCTCGGCGCCCGCCGCGGCAGCGGGCGCCGCGTCGGCGGGGTCGCCCACGTTGGCGAGCAGCTCGACGTGGTGGCCGTCCGACGTGTGCCCGTGGCCGTCGAACGTGCGCACCTGCGCGGCCAGCGCGAGCGCGGCGGCGACCTGCTCCTCGGTCGGGTCGATGGTGACCGTGCCCGCCGAGCCGTCGACCAGCACGAGCGTCTCGGCCTGCACCGCGGCCTCGGCCCCGCGGGCCGCCACGACGGTCGGGATGCCGCGGGCTCGCGCCAGGATCGCGGTGTGCGACGTGGGGCCGCCCGTGCCGGTGACGATCGCGAGCACGCGCTCCACGTCGAGCGTGGCGACGATGGCGGGGGCGAGGTCGGCGGCGACGAGCACGAACGGGGCCTCGTGCGCGGGGACGCCGGGCGCCGGCCGGCCGGTGAGCTCGGCGACCAGGCGGTCGCGGACGTCGGCGATGTCCCGCGTGCGCTCGGCGAAGTAGCCGCCGAGCGCCTCGAACTGCACGGAGATCGCCTCGGCGGCCTCCCAGACCGCACGCTCGGGCACCAGCCGGTCGTCGACCACGCGCTGTTCGGCGTCGGCGACCAGGCTCGGGTCGGCGGCGATCGCGGCGGTCGCGTGCAGCAGGTCGGCGCTCTCGCCCTGGGCGAGGTCGGCCGCCGCGTCGAGCGCCGCGCGGACCACCTCGGAGGCCGCGCCGATGCGCGTGGCGACCTGCGCGTAGTCGGTGCCGGGCGGCAGGCGTCGGCCCGAGGGCGGCTCCGCGATCGGGTCCGGCATGAGCACGGCGGGCGCGACGACGCGGCCTGGGCTCACCCCGATGCCGGTGAGGACTGTGGGGTTTGCAGCGTGCACCGGGCTCACCTTGGCGTGACCTCCTCGTCGACCTGATCGCAGTGTGGTCCCTCGGCGTCCGCGCACGCCAGCCGGACACGGGGGCGGGCGGCATGTGAGCGCCGTCTCAGGGTTAGGCTGTGCGACGGACGCCGATCGGCGTCGGACGATCTGGGGAGTTCCATGAGCAAGGCAGAGCAGATCCTCGCAGCGCTGGGCGGCGACGCGAACGTCGTCGACCTCGAGCCGTGCATCACCCGGCTCCGCGTGGAGGTGAGCGACGCCCACCTGGTGGACGAGGTCGCCCTCAAGGCGAGCGGCGCGTTCGGCGTCGTGCGCTCGGGCCGCATCGTCCAGGTGATCGTCGGCCCCGAGGCGGACAACCTCGCCGCCGAGCTCGACAGCCTGCGCTGACCGCCCTCCGCAGCCGATGACGACGCTCCGGCTRCTGAGCCCGCTCACGGGTGTCGTGCGCCCCGTGACCGCGGTCCCGGACCCGGTGTTCGCCGAGGGCATCGTGGGACCCGGTCTCGCGATCGAGCCGCAGCACGTGCAGACCCAGACCGTGCTGGCCCCGGCCGACGGCGTCATCGGCGCCCTGCACCCGCACGCCTTCGCGCTCGAGCTGAGCGAGGGCCGCACCATCCTCGTGCACCTCGGCATCGACACCGTCGGTCTGGCCGGGCAGGGCTTCACGCTGCACGTCGACGGCGGCCAGACCGTGCGCGCGGGCGACCGTCTGATCACCTGGTCGCCCGTCGACGTCGCGGCGGCCGGGCTCGAGACGATCTGCCCGGTCGTCGCGCTCCAGGCGGACCCCGACGTGCTGACCGTCCTCGTCGCCGACGGCGAGCAGGTAGGCGCCGGGCAGCCCTTGCTCGACTGGTCCTGACCGCGCGGTTGCCGTCGACCGCCGACGCGTGCACGGTGGAGACGAGCGCGAGCACCGGGAGGACCCATGGCAGAGCTGCTGGTCGACTTCATCACCTCGCTCGACGGGTACGCGTCGGCGGACGGCTGGCCCGGCTGGTGGGGGCTCCAGGGGCCCGAGTACCTGGCGTGGCTCGAGGCGTCACCGGAGGCCGGCTGGACGGTGCTCATGGGCGCCACGACGTACCGGTTGATGTCACAGTTCGCCGCCTCAGGGGAGGACGGCGTGGACCCGATGACCGCGATGCCGAAGGTCGTCTTCTCGTCGACGCTGAGCGAGCCGCTGACCTGGGACAACACGCGCCTCGTCGACCAGGACCCGGTCGAGGCGGTCCGCTCGATGAAGCAGAGCGACGTCCCCGGGCTGCGCACGATCGGCAGCCTCACGCTGTGCCGGTCCTTGCTCGAGGCGGGGCTGGTCGACCGCTTCCGCGTGGTCGTCTTCCCCGTGATCACCGGGAAGACGGGGAGCGAGCGGATCTACGACGGCTACCCCGACGTCGGTCTCGAGATGGTCGACAGCCGGACGTTCGACCGCAGGATCCAGCTGGTCGAGTACGTGCCGACCGTGCTCGCCGGTCCGCCGGGCGCCGCTCAGCAGTAGGTCAGCGCTCCTCCGTCGGCGCCGGCTCCTCGGTCGTCTCGGGCTCCTCGCCGGTGGCAGCGACGCGGGCGTCGCGGTTGGACACGAGGTCGTCCAGCGGGGTGTTGCGCGGGTCGCGCGGCGTCGCGCCGTCGACCCCGACCTGCGCCCGGTGGGTGGCCATGAGGTCGCGCTGGCCGGCCAGGGGCACGTCGGCGCGCTCCAGGACGTCGCGTGCGGCGATCCGCAGCTCGCGGGCGACCTCCCACTGCAGGGCGGGCGACGTCTTGACCTTGAGCCGCAGGGTCACCGCGTCGGCGCTGAGCCGCTCGATGCCGGTGATGGTCGGCGCCCCCAGCACGTGCGCGCCGACGACGGGGTCGGCGACGACCCGCGCCGCCGCCTCGCTCAGCAGCGAGCGGACCTGGTCGAGGTCCGCGAAGTAGTCCACGTCGATCTCGACGACGGCGGTGGCCCAGCCCTGGGTCTTGTTGCCGACGCGCAGCATCGTGCCGTTGGGGACGTACCAGAGGGTGCCGTCGGCGTCGCGGATCTTGGTGATCCGCAGCGTCACCGCCTCGACGGTGCCGTTGGCCGGTCCGACGTCGACCACGTCGCCGACCCCGTACTGGTCCTCGAGCAGCATGAACAGGCCGGTGAGGAAGTCCTTCACCAGGCTCTGCGCGCCGAAGCCGAGCGCCACGCCGATGACGCCGGCGGACGCGATGAACGGGGCCAGGTTCACCCCGAGCTCGGACAGGACGAGGAAGAACGCCGTCCCGCCGACGACGATGGTGGCCGACGAGCGCAGCACGGAGCCGAGGGTGCGGGCGCGCTGGGCCCGGCGCGCGCTGGCGAGCGGGTTCGCCTTGGCCAGGACCCCGCCGACCTCGGACTGACCGATCGGCTTGAGGATCCCGCGGTCGAGGAACGGGGTGCCGTCCGCGACGTGGTTGGTGATGGAGCGGATGGAGCGTCGCAGCAGCACGAGCACGATGCCGCTGATGCCGACGATGAGGATGATCCGGAGCGGGAGCCCCACGAACCAGTCCCACCAGGTGTTCGGCGCCGTGAGGTCGGGCAGGTCCGTGCTCGACGAGGACGGGTCCGGGGTCGGCGTCACCGCGATCACGCGCGGCCCCCGGCGAGCCCGGTCCGGTCCGCCACGAACTGCAGCTGCTCGACCGACAGGCCGATGGTGCGCGACAGTGCCCTGCCGCCGTGGCCCACGCCCCGCTCGCGGCGCACGAGGATCGGCCGGTCGCCGCTGGTCGCCGCCTGCAGCGCGGCCGCGAGCTTGCGGGCGTGCAGCGGGTCGACCCGGGTGTCGCCCTCGAACACCGTGAACAGGGTCGCGGGGTAGTCGGTGCCGTCGACCACGCGGTGGTACGGCGAGTAGCCGAGCAGCCAGCCCAGCTCGGTCGGGTCGTCCGCGTCGCCGTACTCCTCGGTCCAGGTGACTCCGAGCCCGAACAGCTGGTACCGGGCCATGTCGAGCAGCGGGGCCGAGCAGACGGCGGCGGCGAACAGGTCGGGCCGCTGCGTCACGGCGGCGCCGACGAGCAGGCCGCCGTTGGAGCCGCCCCAGCACGCCAGCGCCTCGGGGGTGGTCCAGCCCTGGGCCACGAGGTGCTCACCGACCGCGTGGAAGTCGTCGAACACGTTCTGCTTGTGCTCGCGCATGCCGGCGCGGTGCCACTGCTCGCCCTCCTCGCCGCCCCCGCGCAGGTTGGCGACGACGTACACGCCGCCCGCCTCGACCCATGCGAGCGTGCTGGCGGAGAAGGCGGGGTCGAGCGAGATCTGGAAGCCGCCGTACCCGTAGAGGACGGTCGGTGCGGGTGCGAGCGGCCGGCCGGCCGCATCGAGCGCGTCGGTGCKGGCGACGACGAACGCGCGGACCGTCGTGCCGTCGGGGCTGGTGACCTCGATCTGCTGGGCGCGCACGTCGGGCAGGTCGGCGACGAGGCCGGGAGGGGCCGCCCACAGCGACGTGGTGCCGGTGCGGGCGTCGTAGCGGTGCACCGTGGTGGGTGTGGTGTGGTCGGCGTAGGAGAACCAGACCTCGTGCCCGCCGTCGGGCCGTGTGGCCAGGCCCGAGATCGAGCCGAGCCCGGGCAGCTCGAGCGTGCCCGTCCGCGACCCGGTCCCGGGGTCGTGCACCGTCACCTCGGAGACGGCGTGCCGGCGCCAGGAGACGAGCAGGAGGACGGGGGAGGTGTCGTCGCCGCCGCCGTCGGTGAACGCGACGTCCTCGAGCACCGCCGTCGGGTCCTCGGCCACCAGCGTCGTCCAGTGCTCGACGCCGGGCGCGGTGGGGTCCGTCACGGCGATCCGACCGCGCGGCGCGTCGAGGTTGGTGTGCACGTACAGGTGCCCGTCGCGGGCCACCCATGCGCCGGTCTCGGCGTCGAGCCCGACCGCGACCTCGACGAAGTCCGGGGCAGACGGGTCGCCGCCGGCGAGGTCCGCGATCCAGACGTCGGTGCGCGGAGCCGTGCCGGCGGACGCCGAGACGATCAGCCAGCGCCCGTCGCGGGAGACCGACACGCCGTAGTAGTTGGTGTGGTCCAGCCCGGCGCCGAACACCTCGACGTCGTCCGTGGCGGGGGTGCCCAGCCGGTGCAGCCAGACGCGGCGGTGGTACTGGGCCTCGTCCTCGGGGAGCTGCTCGGGAGGCAGCCGGCGCACGTAGTAGAACGCCTCGCCGCCGGGCAGCCAGGCGACGGGCGAGTACCGGGCGCGGTCGACGGGACCGTCGACCAGCTCGCCCGTGGCGACGTCCAGGACGTGCAGGACGCTCTCCTCGGTCCCGCCCGACGAGACCTGGTAGGCCACCAGGTGGCCCTCCTTGGACGGCTGCCACGAGTCGAGCGTCGTCGTCCCGGCCGGGTCGATGACGACGGGGTCGAGCAGCACCCGCTCGTCGTCCCCCTCGGCCACCACGACCACGGCGTGCTCCTGGTCGCCGGAGCGCCGCGAGAAGAACCGCCGGTCGCCCCGCCACGCCGGCGGGCTCACGAACCCTGCTCCCAACAGCTCGCGCAGCCGCGCGGTGAGGGCCTCGGTGCCGAACGGGCCGTCCGCGCCGATCCCGGCCCGGTAGTCGGCGTAGAGGTCGTCCTGCGCGAGCGACCAGGCCTCGGTGTCGTCGGCAGCCGCGTCCTCGAGCGGGCGGAACGGGTCGGCGACCTGGTGGCCGTGCAGGTCCTCGACCAGATCCAGTCGAGGGGCCTGCGGGTACGTGCGCAGAGCGGGTGCGGTCATGGTCCGCAAGGCTACGACGCGTGGGTGCGACCTGGCGGCAGTGACGCAGTCGGGTGCGTTCGTCCTGCGTGCGCGAGCGCGGCTCTGGCAGGATCGGTCTGTGGCCGACGACACCGCAAGCGCGTCCGACGCCCTGCTGCGCCTTGCGGCCGCCTACGGCGTGGTGCCGGACCACTGGGACTTCCACGGTCGCAACCGCCGTGCGTCGGCCGCCACGCTGCAGGGCGTGCTCGGTGCGCTCGGCGTCGACGCGTCCTCGCCGGAGCGCGTCGACCTCGCCATCGCCCACGTCGAGGACATGCCGTGGCGCCGCGTGCTGCCGCCCGTGCTCGTCGTCCAGGAGGGCCGCCAGGCCCACGTCGCGGTGCACGTCACCCACGGCGACCCGGTCGAGGTGTGGGTCGAGCTGGACCCGGAGGTGGGCGGCGGCCGGCGCGAGGTGTCGCAGGCGGACGTGCAGGTGGACCCGCGGACCGTCGACGGGCGGCTGGTCGGACGGGCGACGTTCACGCTGCCGACGGACCTGCCGCTCGGGTGGCACGAGGTGGTCGCCGAGGGGCCCAGCGCCGCCGCGCACAGCCCGCTCGTGGTGACCCCGGCGCACCTGGAGCTGCCTGCCTCGCTGGACGGGCGCCGCGCGTGGGGGCTCATGGCTCAGCTCTACTCGGTGCGCTCGCGGACGTCGTGGGGCGTCGGCGACCTGGCGGACCTGGCGGAGATCGGCTGGCTGGCCGGCCGCGAGCTCGGCGCCGACTTCCTGCTCATCAACCCCCTGCACGCCGCGGAGCCCACGGYCCCGCTCACGCCGTCGCCGTACCTGCCGACCACCCGCCGCTTCGTGAACCCGCTGTACATCCGGGTCGAGGACGTGCGGGAGGCGGGGTACCTGTCGTCGGCGGACCGCACGCTGATCGAGTGGGCCGCCGAGCCGGTGCTGGCCACCGACGACGACGCCGGCCCGATCGACCGGGACGCCGCCTGGACCGCGAAGCGCGCGGCCCTCGAGGTCGTGTTCGCGGCGCCGCGGTCGGCCGCCCGGCAGGCCTCGTTCGACGCGTTCGTCGAGCAGGAGGGCACGGGCCTCGAGACCTTCGCGCTCTGGTGCGCGCTCGCCGAGAAGTACGACGACCCCGACGGCTGGCCCGCCGAGGCCCTCGACCCGGCGTCGGCGCTGGTGGCGAGCCTGCGCGAGGAGCTGGCCGAGCGCGTCGAGTTCCACATGTGGCTCCAGTGGCTCGCCGACGAGCAGCTCGCGGCGGCGCAGCGCGCGGCCCTCGACGGCGGCATGGCGCTCGGGATCATGCACGACCTCGCCGTCGGCGTGCACCCGCAGGGCGCGGACGTGTGGGCGCTCGGCGACGTGCTCGCCCGTGGCGCGACCGTGGGTGCGCCGCCGGACATGTACAACCAGCAGGGCCAGAACTGGTCGCAGCCGCCGTGGCGTCCCGACGCCCTCGCGCGCGCCGCGTACCGGCCCTACCGCGACATGCTCCGCACGGTGCTGCGGCATGCGGGCGCCATCCGGATCGACCACGTCATCGGCCTGTTCCGCCTCTGGTGGATCCCCGAGGGTGCGGACGCCGGCGACGGCGCGTACGTCCGCTACGACCACGAGGCGCTCGTCGGCATCCTCGCGCTGGAGGCTCACCGGGCCGGCGCGGTGGTGATCGGGGAGGACCTCGGGGTGGTCGAGCCGTGGGTGCGCGACTACCTGTCGGACCGCGGGATCCTGGGCACCTCGGTGCTGTGGTTCGAGCGGGACATGCACGGCGCGCCCCTGGCCCCCGAGCACTACCGGCCGCTGGTGCTCGCCACCGTGACCACGCACGACCTGCCCCCGAGCGCCGGGTACCTCGCGGGGGAGCACGTCGCCATCCGCGAGCGGCTGGGGCTGCTCACCGAGCCGATCGAGGTGGTCCGCGCCGCGGCGCTGGCCGAGCGCGACCAGATGCTCGGGGTCCTGCGGGACCGCGGCCTGGTGGGCGACGACCCGTCGGAGCGCGAGATCGTCGAGGCCCTGCACCGCTACGTGATGGCGACGCCGTCGGTGCTGGTGGGCGTCTCGCTGGCCGACGCGGTGGGGGAGCGGCGCGCGCAGAACCAGCCGGGGACGGACCAGGAGTACCCCAACTGGAAGGTGCCGCTGGCCGACAGTTCGGGCCGCGTGGTGCTGGTCGAGGACCTGTTCACCAACCAGCGCCTGCGCTCGTTGGCGGCCGTCCTCAACGGCTGATGGAGCTGCGTCGCCTGCGCGTCGTCGGCAACACCGGGTCGGGCAAGACCACGTTCGCGGCCCGCGCGGCCGCCGTGCTCCGCGTCCCGCACGTCGAGCTCGACGCCGTGTTCTGGGACGCCGACTGGACCAAGCGCGACCCCGACGAGGCGCGTGCGCGGCTCCGTGAGCTCGTCGGGTCCTCGTCGGGCGGCTGGGTGACCGACGGGAACTGGACCACGGGGGTCGCCGGCCTGCTCGACGACGCCGACGCGTTCGTCTGGCTGGACTTCCCCCGCCGGACGGTCATGCCGCGCGTGATCCGGCGGACCCTGCGGCGCGGGCTGCTGCGCACCGAGCTCTGGCACGGCAACCGCGAGGACCTGCGCAACCTGCTGAGCCGCGACCCCGACCAGAACGTGGTGCTGTGGTCGTGGACCCAGCACGAGCCGTACCGGCTGCGCTACGAGGAGCTCGCCCAGCGCTCGCCGATCCCCGTGGTCCGCCTGCGCAGCCCGCGCGAGGCGCACCGCTGGCTGGCGACGCTGGTCCCCGCGAGCCCCTGACGGGTTCGGCGGACAGCCGAACCGCGCGCGGACAGCCGGGAACGCCCGGCCGGCTGCGGTTCGGCCGTCCGGCGGCGCGACCGGCCCGCACCGCCGGAGCAGTGCGGGCMCCGTCCACGTCAGGCGCGGCGGCGGTCCGCCTCCTGTGYGGCGATCGCCCGCCGGACGCCGTCGCGGGACTCGAGCACCAGGCGGCGCAGCGCGGCCGGGGCGTCCGGGTGGCCGCTCAGCCACGCGTCGGTGGCGCCGAGCACGTCGACCGACGGCTCGTCCGCCAGGTCGGTCGGGTACAGGCCGACGACGATGTTCTGCGCCATCTCGCTCGTCCTGTCCGCCCAGACGGTCTCGAGCCCCGCGAAGTAGGGCTCGACGAACGGCAGGTGCAGCGAGCGGTCGTGCACGCGGCCGAAGCCGGCGATCGTCGCCGCCTGCAGCGCGTTCGGCAGCCCGTCCTGGTCCACCACGGAGGCCCAGGCGGTCGCCTTGGCCTCCGCCGTCGGGACTGCCGCGCGCGCGGCGGCGGCGGCGCGCTGGCCGGTGGCCGTGGCGTCGTCGGCCAGCTGCGCGGCGATGTCGGGCTCGGCCGCCCGCCCGCCGGTGACCAGGGAGGTGAGCAGCTCCCAGCGCAGGTCGGTGTCGATCGAGAGGCCCTCGAGCGTCGACCGGCCGTCGAGCAGGTCGCGGACGGCGTCGAGCTGCTCGGAGGTCGCGGCCCGGCCGGCGAAGGATTTCACCAGCTGCAGCTGCGTGTCCGACCCCGCCTCGRCCTCCCGGGCGAGCGCGAGGAGGCGGTCGGCGGCGGCGGTCTCGGTGGCGAGACGGTGCTCGGGCGCCACGTACAGGTCGAGCGCCGTCGTCAGCTGCCGGAGCAGAACGAGCACGACGGAAGAGTCGGTCTCGTGCGCGATGTTGTTGAGCACCAGGTCGACGAAGTCGCGGGCGGGCGTCTCGCCGTCGCGCGTCGCGTCCCAGGCCGCCGTCCACACCAGGGTGCGCGGCAGGGAGTCGTCGAACGWGCCGAGSWGSTCGATCGACGCSGCGAGCGACTGCTCGTCGAGSCGGACCTTSGCGTAGGCSAGGTCGTCGTCGTTGACCAGCACCAGCGCGGGCCGCGGCACGCCGACCAGGTCGGGGACCTCGGTGCGCGGACCGTCGATGTCGAGCTCGACGCTGACCGTGCGCACCAGGCGGCCGGTCGCGGCGTCGCGGTCGTAGCCGCCGATGGCGAGGCGGTGCGGGCGCTGCACGGGGTACTCGTCGGGCACCTCCTGCAGGACGGCGAACGACGTGGTCACGCCGGCGTCGTCGACCTCGATCGACGGACGCAGCAGGGTCACGCCGGCCTTCTCCAGCCACAGGCCGGACCAGGCGGACAGGTCGCGGCCGCTGGTGGCCTCGAGCTCCGTGAGGAAGTCGCGCAGCTCGGTGTTGCCCCACGAGTGCTTCGCGAAGTACGAGCGCACGCCGGCGAAGAACTCGTCGTGGCCCACCCACGAGACGAGCTGCTTGAGCACGCTCGCGCCCTTGGCGTAGGTGATGCCGTCGAAGTTGACCTCGACGTCCTCGAGGTCACGCATGTCGGCGACGATCGGGTGGGTGGAGGGCAGCTGGTCCTGGCGGTAGGCCCAGTTCTTCTCCAGCGACGAGAACGTGGTCCACGCGCTGGTCCAGCGCGTGGCCTCCGCGGCGGCGAGCGTCGACATGTACTCCGCGAACGACTCGTTGAGCCACAGGTCGTCCCACCAGCGCATGGTGACCAGGTCGCCGAACCACATGTGCGCGAGCTCGTGCAGGATCGTCACCGCGCGGCGCTCGATCGTGGCCTCGGGGACCTTGGACCGGAACACGTAGGACTCGAGGAACGTGACGGCCCCGGCGTTCTCCATGGCGCCCGCGTTGAACTCGGGGACGAAGAGCTGGTCGTACTTGGCGAACGGGTACGGGGCATCGAACGCGGCCTCGTAGAACTCGAACCCGGCCCGCGTGATGTCGACGATGTTGTCGGTGTCGAGGTGCTCGGCCAGGGAGCCGCGGCAGTAGACGCCGAGGGGGATCGCGCGGCCGTCGGAGCTGGTGAGCTCGCGGTGCTCCGCGTGGTACGGCCCGGCGATGACGGCGGTGATGTACGACGAGATGCGCGGCGTGGTCTCGAAGGTCCAGGTGGCCGTGCCCTTCTCGGCGCCGCCGTTGCGGTTCACGCCGTCCTCGACGACGACCGGCATGCCCACCTGGGGGTAGTTCGACACGACGGTCCAGTGCGCCGGGGCGGTGACGGTGAACGAGAAGGTCGCCTTGAGGTCGGGCTGCTCGAACACGGCGAACACGCGCCGGGAGTCGGCCACCTCGAACTGCGAGTAGAGGTAGACCTCGTCGTCCACGGGGTCGACGAACCGGTGCAGGCCCTCGCCCGTGTTCATGTACGCGGCGTCGGCGACGACGACCAGCTCGTTGCTCGCGGCGAGGTCGTCCAGCCGGATCCGGGAGTCGGCGACGACGTCGGCGACGTCGAGCGAGCGGCCGTTCAGGGTGACCTCGTGCACGGTCGGCGCGATGAGGTCGACGAAGCTGCTCGCGCCTGCGGTGGCCGCGAACCGCGCGACGGTGCGGGAGGCGAAGGTCGTCGGCCCGGTCGTCAGGTCGAGGGTGACCTCGTACGACTCGGTACGCACGACGGTGGCGCGCTCGCGCGCCTCGGCACGGGTGAGGTTCTCTCCAGGCACGCAGGTACTCCTAGTGACGCGATCGGGTGGGCTCTTGGCCGGGTCGATCATCGCACCTGGGGACGCGCCATTTCCCGACGAGACGCGTCCTAAGGTCGTCGCATGCGCGCGACCTACGACGCCGTCATCGTCGGCGGGGGCCACAACGGCCTCACCGCCGCGGCCTACCTGGCCCACGCCGGGCGGACCGTGCTGCTCCTCGAGCGCGCCGACCACGTGGGCGGCGCGACGCTGTCCGCCCGGGTCTTCCCGGGACTCGACGCGAACGTGTCGCGGTACTCCTACCTGGTCTCGCTGATGCCCCGGCAGGTGCGCGACGAGCTGGGGCTCCCGCTCGAGCTGCGCCGACGTCGGATCGCGTCCTACGCGCCGGTCGGCGACCGCGGCCTGCTGGTGGACACGGCGGACCCGGCGGCGACCGCGGCCTCGTTCGCCGACGTGGGCGCCGCCGACGACCTCGCTGCCTTCCGCGCCCTCGGCGCGCGCACCGGCGCGCTGGCCGCACGGCTGTTCCCGACGATGACCGAGCCTCTGATGTCGACCGCGGACGCGCGCCGCCTGCTGGGACCGGACGACTGGCGCGACCTGGTCGAGCGGCCGGTCGGCGAGCTCGTCGACGCGACGTTCGCCTCCGACCTGGTCCGCGGGATCGTGCTGACGGACGCGCTCATCGGCACGTTCGCCCGTGCCCACGACGCCGACGGCCGCGCGAACCGGTGCTTCCTCTACCACGTGATCGGCGGCGGGACGGGGGACTGGGACGTCCCCGTCGGCGGCATGGGCGCGGTCGCCGGCGCGCTGGAGTCGGCGGCGCGGGCGGGCGGCGCCGAGCTGCGCACGTCGGCGGAGGTCACGGCGATCGACCCGGGCGGCGCGTCCGGACCGGCCGAGGTCGTGTGGGTCGACGACGACGGTCTCGAGCACCGGGTCGGCGCGCGGCGCGTGCTGGCGGCGTGCGCACCCGCGGTGCTCGACCGGCTGCTCGGGAACGCGCCCGGACCCTCGCCCGAGGGATCCCAGCTCAAGGTGAACATGCTGCTCACGCGCCTGCCGCGGCTGCGCTCCGGGGTCGACCCCAGGACCGCGTTCGCCGGGACGTTCCACGTGCACGAGTCGGCGACCGAGCTCGAGGCCGCCTACCGGGAGGCGGCCGCCGGGCTGATCCCGTCGASGCCGCCCGTCGAGACCTACTGCCACTCCCTGACCGACGACTCGATCCTCGGCCCCGCCCTGCGCGCGTCCGGCCACCACACCCTGACGGCGTTCGGCCTGCACATGCCCGCCCGGCTCTTCGCCGCCGACCCGTCGGGTGCGCGCCGCGCGGCCCTGACGGCGACCCTGCGCTCCCTGGACGGCGTCCTGGCCGAGCCGCTCGAGGACTGCCTGGCGCGCGACGAGAACGGCGAGCCGTGCCTGGAGGTGCGCAGCCCGGTCGACCTCGAGGCGGACGTCGGGCTGCCCGGCGGGCACATCTTCCACCGCGACCTGGCGTGGCCGTGGGCCGAGGCGGACGACGAGGTGGGCACGTGGGGCGTCGGGACGACGGACCCCCGCGTGCTGCTCGCGGGCGCGGGTGCCCGGCGCGGCGGCGGGGTCAGCGGCATCCCCGGGCGTGCGGCGGCGATGGCGGTGCTCGGGCGCGGCTGACCGAGGCGCGGCTGGTCGCCTGCGGGAATACACCGGCGCCGCCCGTTGGTTGCGCGAGGCACCCACATCTCTCGGAGGCCCTTGTGACGAGCACGCCCACCACCCGCCCCGTCGTCGACTTCTGGTTCGACCCCGCGTGCCCCTGGGCGTGGATGACCTCCCGCTGGATGGACGAGGTCAGCACCATCCGGGACGTCGACGTCCGCTGGCACGTGATGAGCCTGTCCGTCCTCAACGAGAAGCGTGACGACCTGCCCGAGCGCTATCGCGACATGCTGGCCGAGGGCTGGGGGCCGGTCCGCGTGATCGTCGCCGCCGCGCGCGACCACGGCGACCAGGTCATCAAGCCGCTGTACGACGCGATGGGCTCGCGCCGCCACCCGGGCGGCCGCCAGGACACGGCGGCGATCATCGCCGAGTCGCTGGCCGAGGTCGGGCTGCCGGCGGAGCTGGCCGACGTCGCCGGCACCGAGGAGGTCGACGCCCTGCTGCGGGAGTCGCACGGCGAGGGCATCGGGCTGGTCGGCGAGGACGTCGGCACGCCGGTCGTGGCCATCGACGGCGTCGGGTTCTTCGGTCCCGTCATGACGCCCGCGCCCACGGGCGACGCGGCCGGGCGGCTCTTCGACGGACTGGCCCTCATGACCACCGTGCCGGGCTTCTACGAGCTGAAGCGCTCGCGGACCGCCGGCCCGTCCTTCTGAGCCGCCCACCTGCGCGATTGGCCCGTCCGGTTCGTCCCGTGTGATCCTGGTCGCCGACCTGCCCGGACCCGGGCGGGCCGGAGACCCTCGGGCAGGACGGAGCAGCATGGCCTCGGCGCGCAACATCCGCATCTTCGTCATCGTCGACGTGGTGCTGCTGGCGCTCGTGGTCGTGCTGATCGTCGTGTTCGTCAGCGGGGGCGGCGGCGGCGGTGATGACGCCGGCGGGCCGAACCCCGGGTCCACCACGTCGGCCACCCCGTCGGCCAGCTCGTCCGCGACGTCCACGCAGCCCGTGGCGTTCGCCCTGCCCAGCGGGAACATCGCGTGCACGATGTCCGTCGACGGCGTGACCTGCACGATCGCCAGCTTCACGTACGCGCCGCCGGTCGTCGCGGGGTGCACGGAGACCACCGGGCACGTGCTCGTCCTCAACGCCGACGGCGTCGCGTTCGACTGCGTGAGCGGTCCGCCGCCGGCCGTCGCCGGGGACGACGTCCCGGTGCTCGAGTACGGCTCGTCGACCAGCGTCGGCGACTACACGTGCCGCAGCGCCACGGACGGCGTGCAGTGCGTCGACGGGTCGGGCGTCGGCTTCCAGCTGGCCCGCGCGAGCTGGTCCGAGCTGCCCGCCTGACGGCGGCTCACCCGGACCAGTCGCCCGGCGTCACCAGATGCGGACGCGCTCCTGCGGCGCGAGGTACAGCGCGTCGCCCGGCTGCACGTCGAACGCCGCGTAGAACTCGTCGACGTTGCGGACCACGCCGTTGCACCGGAACTCGTTGGGGGAGTGCGGGTCCATCGCGATCCGGCGGATGATCTCCTCGTCCCGGCCCTTGGACTGCCACACCTGCGCCCACCCGAGCAGCACGCGCTGCACGCCGGTCAGCCCGTCGATCACCGGGGCCTCCTCGAGCGGGCGGCCGAGCGCGATCCGGTACGCCTGCAGCGCGATGGACAGCCCGCCGAGGTCGCCGATGTTCTCGCCGATGGTGAGCTCGCCGTTCACGTGGTGGGACCCGCCCAGCTGCCCGGGCGAGAACTGCGAGTACTGGTCGATGAGGGCCTTGGTCCGCGTCTCGAACTCGGCGCGGTCGTCGGCCGTCCACCAGTCCTCGAGGCGCCCGTCGCCGTCGTACTTCGAGCCCTGGTCGTCGAAGCCGTGACCGATCTCGTGGCCGATGACGGCGCCGATGCCCCCGTAGTTCACCGCGTCGTCGGCCTCCGCATCGAAGAACGGCGGCTGCAGGATCGCGGCGGGGAACACGATCTCGTTCATGCCGGGGTTGTAGTAGGCGTTGACCGTCTGCGGGGTCATGAACCACTCGTCGCGGTCGATCGGCTTGCCGATCTTGCCGAGGTCGCGGTCCTGCTCGAACGCGTAGGCGCGCCGCACGTTGCCCAGCAGGTCGTCCGCGGCGACCTCGAGGGACGAGTAGTCGCGCCACCGGGCCGGGTAGCCGATCTTCGGGGTGAACGCCTCGAGCTTGGCCAGCGCCTTGGCGCGCGTCTCCTCGCCCATCCACTCCAGCTGCGAGATCGACTCGCGGTACGCGGCGACCAGGTTGGCGACCAGCTCCTCCATCCGCGCCTTGTGCGCGGGCGGGAAGTGCCGCTCGACGTAGACCTTGCCGACAGCCTCGCCCAGGACGCCCTGCACCAGCGACACGCCGCGCTTCCAGCGGTCGCGGACCTCCTGCGCCCCGGTCAGCGTGCGGCCGTAGAAGTCGAAGTTGGCCTGCACCAGCTGGTCGGACAGGTACGGGGCCCGGTCGGAGATCACGTGGTACGTCAGCCAGGCCTGCCAGTCCGCCAGCGGCTCGCTGACCCACAGCCCGGCGAACGCCTCGGCGAACGAGGGCTCGCGCACCACGATGCGGTCGAACGAGCCGGCGGGAGCCCCGAGGGCGAGCACCCACGAGCTCCAGTCGAAGCCCGGCGCCCGCTCGGCCAGCTCGGTCAGCGTGAGGGCGTTGTACGTGAGGTCGGCGTCGCGGTCCTTGACCACGTCCCAGTGCGCCGTGGCGAGCTTGGTCTCCAGCGCGACGATCCGGCCGGCGAGGTCGTCGGCCACGTCCTCGGTCGCGGCCACGCCGGCCAGCGTCAGCATGCGCGCGACGTGCGGGCGGTAGGCCGCGAGCACCTCGGCGTACTGCTCGTCGCGGTAGTAGGCCTCGTCCGGCAGACCCAGGCCGCCCTGCGCGAGGTGCACGGCGTACCGGGTGGGCTCCTTGGCGTCGTTGTCCACGTAGAAGCCGACGGCGCCGCCCGCCCCCGTGCGCTGCAGCGCGCCGAGCGCGCCGGTCAGCTCCGCCTGCGTGGTCGCCGTGTCGATCAGCGCGAGGTCCGTGCGCAGGGGCGCGGTGCCCGCGGCCTCGACCGCGTCGGTGTCCATGAAGGAGGCGTAGACCGCGCCGACCTTGGCCTCGACGGAGTCGGCACCGGCCGGGTCGGGGGAGGCGGCCGCAGCCGCGCCCGCGTCGGTGATGATGTCCCGCACCTGCTCCTCGGCCTGGTCGTGCAGGGCGCGGAACGAGCCGTCCATCGCCCGGTCGGCGGGGATCTCGTGCGTCGCGGCCCACAGGCCGTTCACGTGGGCGTAGAGGTCGTCCTGGGGACGGACGTCGGGGTCGAGTGCGGTCAGGTCGATGCCACTGCGCGTCATGCGCACAGCCTAGGTACGGCGACCGACACCACGTCGCGGCTTACGCCGAGGGCGGACGCAGGTCCCAGGGCGCAGGTGCGGCAGGATGGGAGCATGCGCATCCACGTCGCCTCCGACCACGCCGGCTACGAGCTCAAGGTCTCGCTCGTCGAGCACCTGAGCGCCGCGGGCCACGACGTCGTCGACCACGGCGCCCACTCGTACGACGCCCAGGACGACTACCCGCCGTTCTGCTTCGCCGCCGGCGAGGCGGTCGTGGCCGACCCGGGGTCCCTCGGCGTCGTCATCGGCGGCTCGGGCAACGGCGAGCAGATCGCCGCCAACAAGGTCACGGGCGTGCGGGCAGCCCTCGCGTGGAACCTCGCGACCGCCCAGCTGGGACGCCAGCACAACGACGCGAACGTCGTCGCCATCGGTGCCCGCCAGCACTCCGTCGACGAGGCGCTCGCGCTGGTGGACGCGTTCGTGGCCGAGCCGTTCAGCCACGACCCGCGCCACCAGCGCCGGATCGACCTGCTCGCCGACTACGAGGCCGCGCGGTAGCGGCCACCGGCCGTCGCGGTCGCGGCTACCAGACGTAGCTGCAGAACGGCGCGACGGGCCACAGGAACGCCGCCGCCGCGGTCTGCACGGCACCCGGGGTCACCTCGACCACGAGCCCTGCCCGCGCCTGGGCCGCGAGGGAGCGGCCGCCGAGGTAGGCGGCACCGAGCTCGCGGACGTCGAGGCGCAGGTCGGCGTCGTCGTCGGTCCGCGTGGCCGTCGCGGGGTACGTCCCGTCCGGGCCCTGGGCGTCCGTGGTCAGGCGCCACCGGCCCGCGTTGTCGGGCAGGCGCGCGTCGCTGACCTCGAGGACCACGTCGACGGGTGCCGCGTAGCGCCGGCCGGCCAGCGCGACCGGCAGGTCGAGCAGGCGGACCCAGAGGTTGTCGTTGACCTTGGGCACCACGGCGCGCGGGTCCACCAGCAGGTGCAGCAGCGCGTCGTCGACCGGCAGCATCGGCCCCTCGACGGTGGCGGTCAGGTCGAGGTCCAGCAGGAACGACCAGAGCTGGTGGGTGGCCGCGGCGTCGACGGCGACGGCCTCACGCACCCGTACCGTGCCCGCGGGGCCACCCTCCGCCCAGTTCTCCTTGCGCCGGAACAGCGCGTACGCGCGCACGGCGCCGGCCGGGTCGTGCACGGTGGCGATGCGCAGGGGCTCCGCGCCCTCGCGCAGCGCCGGCGGGTCCGCGACCGCGCGGGTCCGCCACGCGTCTGAGTCGCGGGTGGTCCAGCCGGGGCGGCCGGCGCCCGCGGCGCGGTGCAGCTCGTCGACGAGCGCGCCGTGCCGGGCGACGTCGGCCGTGGCGAGCTTCACCGTCAGCTCCTCGGTGCCGGGCACGTCGCGCAGCTTCGCGCCGCGGGCGATCTTCACGCGGACGTCGTCGGCGGCCGAGCCGTAGCCGTACCGGCCGTAGATCGCGTGCTCGGCGGCGAACAGGGCCGAGACGGGCTCCCCGCGGGCGAGCGACCGGGCGAAGTGCGACTCGATCATCGCGGTCAGCAGGCCGCGCCGGCGCTGGTCCGGGCGCGCACCCACCCACGTCAGGCCGGAGCAGGCGATGTGCGTGCCGGGCACGGGCATCCGGTGCTCGTAGGAGGCGTGCACCGCCGCGAGGGCGCCGTCCGCGTCCTCGACGGCCTGCGCGCGGTCCCAGGCGAACGTGATCGGCAGGAGGGCGTCGGTCTCGGGCGTCGACTCGAAGGCGAACGCGAGCCGGTCGACCTCGAGGAACTCGTCCTTGCGGCTCTCCGGGACGTCGACGAGGCGGTATCCGGCGGGAAGAGGGCTCATGGCAGACATCGTGCGCCATCGGACCTCGAGGAGCACCCCCATTTCCGGCGCGTCGGATGCCTGGGCGGGCTCACGACCTGCGGATACGCTCGCCGGGTGTGGGGGACTAGGTGGGCGCCGGCGCAGGGGCTGTTCACGCGCGGCTCCCTCGCGCTGCGGCGGTGGAGCGGCCGGTCGCAGGCGAGCCTCACGGCCGTGCTCGTCGTGTGCACCGGTCTGATCACGGTCGGCATCGCGCAGCAGCCCGAGTGGGTCCCGCCGTCGACGTTCCTGCTCGTGGAGCTCGTCGCCGTGTTCCTGCTGCGGCTCCGCATGCTCGTCGTGCTCGGGGTCGTCATCCTGTGCTGCACCTGGGGGCTGTGGTGGTGGGGCGGCCCGTCGATGATCCCCGGCATCCTCGTCGTCATCTCGGTCTCCGTCGTGGCGATCGTCGCGTTCGCGCGCGAACGGGAACGGCTCGGGCTCCACGGCGCTCCCGGCGACCTCATGCTGGTCGACCTCCGCGACCGCCTCGCCGCGCACGGCCGCGTCCCTCCGCTGCCCGCCGGGTGGCGCGTCGACAGCGAGATCCGGTCCGCCCACGCCGACGGGTTCTCCGGGGACTTCATGGTCGCCGGGACCCGCTCGGGCGGCACGACGCTCGAGATCGTGCTGGTCGACGTGTCGGGCAAGGGCCTCGACGCCGGCGTCCGCTCGCTGCAGCTCTCCGGGGCCTTCGGCGGGCTGCTGGGGGCCATGCCGCGGGACGAGTTCCTCGGGGCGGCCAACCGGTACCTGCTGGACCAGGCGTGGGAGGAGGGCTTCGCGACCGCGATCCACGTCGCCGTCGACCTGCCCACGGGCGACTTCTGGGTCTCGTCGGCAGKGCACCCCCCGCCGGTGCAGCTGCACGCCGGTTCCGGCCGCCTCGAGCTGCTCGAGATGGTCGGGAGCCCTGCGCTGGGCGTCGTCGAGGGGGTCACGGGCGAGCCCCGCGCCGGCCGGTTGCTGCCCGGCGACCTGCTGATGCTCTACACCGACGGCCTCGTGGAGCTCCGCGGCGGCGACGTCGACCAGGGAATCGACCGGCTCATGGGGGTGGCGGACCGGGTGCTGGTGTCGGGCCGCGGCACCGCGGCGGCCGTGCTGGCGGGCGTGCGGGCGGGCGACGACGACGACCGCGCGGTGGTCCTGCTCCGTCGCTCGTGAGCGGTCAGGGCTGGATCGAGGCGACCAGCCAGTCCGCGTAGCCCTCGCGACCGCCGCCGGTCCGCAGGTGGATGTCGTCGCTGTACAGCCAGTCGCGGTGAGCGCCGGCCAGGGAGTTCCAGTCGAGCACGTGCACGTTCGGGTACTCCGGGCCCACGCGGGCGAACAGCTGGTTGTCGTAGTCCGCCCAGGTCCGGGGGACGTGCACGTTCACCAGGTACACGCGGCGGTCCTTGGTCAGGTCGAGCAGCTCCCGGAGCGTGCCCTCGTCGATCGGCCCGTTGGTGCCGCCGTGCACGATCACGGTGTGCCCGAGGGTGCCCGCGGCCACGCCGGCGCGGACCAGGTCCACCATCACCCCGAACTGGCGCGACTCCTCCGCGTCGACGGCGATCCCGCGGGCGGCCAGCTCCGGGGCCGCGCCGAGCATCACGGAGTCCMCGAAGGCCGAGGCGCCGCCGACCTGGTCCGGCGCGGGCGCGGGCGCGGGTGGCGCGGCAGCGGCGGCGGTCTCGGTCGGCACGTCTTCCGGCCCGGCGGCCGGGGCGGTGGTCGGCGTCGAGGTGGGCGTGTGCGTGGGTGACGGTCGCAGCGACGTCACGGCGGGCTGCGGTCCGGGCTGCCACGCGCCGGCGTCCGTCGAGTCGGCGGGCACCTGCGCCAGGGCGGCCGTCGCCACGCCGCCGACGATGAGCAGGCCGACCGACCCGGCGATCAGCCGCAGGATCGTCCGCGGGTGCTCGCGGCCCGGGTGACGCAGGCGGGCGACGGCCCGGCCGAGGGCTCCGCGGCGCACGGGCAGCTCGACGAACCGGTACGAGATCTCGGCGATGGCGAGGACGGCGGCGAGGCGCAGGGGCGTCGCGAGCCACGGCGACATCTCGACATCGATGCCCGGCCGGGTGAGCATCAGCACCGGCCAGTGCCACAGGTAGATGCCGTACGACCGCTCGCCGACCCACCGCCACGGCTGCCGGCCCAGCGCCCGGCCCAGCAGGCCCGCGGGGTCCGCGACCGCGCCGACGAGCACGGCCGTGAGCAGCGAGAAGGCCAGGAAGCCGCCGCGGTACAGCGCGGCGCTGAACTCGTCGACCCACACGAACGCGGCCAGGACCCCGACCAGGGCGGTCACGCCGAGCACGTCGGTCACCCCGGCCTCGAACCGGCGCACCGCGTTGCCCCGCTCCTTCGCCCAGGAGCCCACCTGCTGCCAGGTGCGCCACGGGGTCCAGACGGCGGCCATCGCGGCGCCCACCAGCAGCCCCATCGAGTGCGTGTCCGTGCCGAAGTACACGCGGCTGGGGTCGTTCGGCACAGGCGCGGACGCGCGGACGGCGAGCACGGCCATGGCCACGGTCGACAGCAGCGCGAGCACCGCGGCCACCTGCCCGACCCGGGCGCGGCCGGCCCGCAGCGCGAGCAGGATCACCAGCGGGAAGACGAGGTAGAACTGCTCCTCGATGGCCAGGGACCACAGGTGCTGCAGCAGGGGCGGCCGGCTGACCATCTCGAAGTAGGAGCGGTCGGCCAGGACCTGCCACCAGTTCGACACGTAGCCCGCGGCCGCGGCGATGTCCCCGCGCAGCTCGGCCGCCTCGCTCGGCATGGCGACGGCGACGCCGGCCATCCCGAGCAGGAGCAGGCCGAGCGCAGGCAGCAGGCGGCGCGCGCGTCGGGCGTAGAAGCGCCGGAACGAGAACCGGCCGGTGCCCTCGACCTCGTCGAGCACGAGCGTCGTGATGAGGTAGCCGGACAGGACGAAGAAGACGTCGACGCCGAGGAAGCCGCCGCGCATCCACGGTGCGCCGAGGTGGTAGACCACGACCCCGGCGACGGCCAGGGCGCGGATCCCGTCCAACCCGCCGAGGTGGGGCATGCGCGAGGGGATCGCCGGCGGCACGGGCTCCGCGCGTTCCACCGCGGGCGCCGAGCGCTGGGCGGTGACGGTCATGGATCCCCCGGGTCGGTGCTCGTTCACGGGCGGCGTGCCACCCGTCTGTTCAGGTTAAGTCGGTCGCGGCGGTGCGGGCCGCGGGGACACGCGGCGGGGCTCAGGTCTCCGGGAACCAGATCGCCCGCCGGAGCGCCACCCGCGAGCCGTCGGCGCTCAGCGGCGTGCCTTCGTCGCCGAGGAGCTCCAGCGCGCGGGTCAGGTGCCGGGCGGGCGGGCTGCCCGCGGCGTTCACCACCCGCCACCACGGCACGCCGGACCCGGCCCGGCTGAGCACCTGACCCACCTGCCGCGGGCCGCCCCGCCGCCGGCCGTCGACGGCCTCGAGGCGGTCGCCGACCACCTCGGCGACCGTGCCGTACGTCATCGCGCGCCCCGAGGGTATCTCGTCCACGAGGTCGAGCACCGCCTCGGCGTAGTCGTCGTCCACGGGCGTGGTCAGCCCCGCAGGGCGTCGGCGATCGCGGGCAGCGTCCGCGGGTCGGCCTGGACCAGCATCGTGGTCATCGCCGTGGCCTCCCACGCCGGCAGCTGCGCGCGGATGTCCTGCGCGGTGCCCACCAGGGCGATGTCCTGCACCAGCTCGAGCGGCACCGCGGCGGTCGCGCGGGCGCGGTCGCCGGCGAGGTAGTGCGCCTGGATCTCGTCGCACGCCTCGGTGTACCCGAGCCGGTCGAGCACGGCGCGGTGGAAGTTGGCACCCTTGGCTCCCATCCCGCCCGCGTAGAGCGCGATGAACGGACGCACGCTGTCGGCGGCGGACTCGACGTCGTTGCCGAGCACGACGGGGACGGTGGCGACGACCTCGAAGTCCTCGGCGCGGCTCAACCGGGGGTCGCGCTGCGCGAAGCCCTCGGCCAGCAGCGTCCGGTACTCGCCGTCCATGCGCGGCGAGTAGAACAGCGGCAGCCAGCCGTCGGCGATCTCCGCGGACATCGCGATGTTCTTCGGGCCCTCGGCGGCGAGGTGGATGGGCAGGTCCGCGCGCAGGGGGTGCACGGTCGAGCGCAGCGCCTTGCCCAGACCGGCGCCCTCGTCGGGCCCCAGCGGAAGGCGGTAGAACTGCCCGTCGAACGTCACCGGTGCCTCGCGGGCCAGGACCTGCCGGACGATCGACACGTACTCGCGGGTGCGGGCCAGGGGTCGTGGGTACGGCTGGCCGTACCAGCCCTCCACCACCTGCGGCCCGGACGCGCCGAGCCCGAGGACGAAGCGTCCGCCCGAGAGGTGGTCGAGCGTGAGCGCGGCCATCGCGGCGGCCGTGGGGGTGCGCGCGGAGATCTGCGCGATCGCGGTGCCCAGGCGGATGCGCGAGGTGCGCGACCCCCACCAGGCGAGCGGGGTCAGGGCGTCGGAGCCGTACGCCTCGGCGGTCCAGACCGAGTCGAACCCGAGCTGCTCCGCGCCGAGGACGGCCTCCTGCGCGCCCGGCGGGGGACCCGCCGACCAGTAGCCCGTGTGGTAGCCCAGCCGCATCGTCAGTCCTCCCGGTCCGGCGTCGCCGTCGACGCCCGCGCCAGGCTACCTGGTACCGCGGGTATCGCGTGACTGCGGCCCGACGCGCGCCCGCGCCGCCAGGGTGTTGAGCAGCGCCGCTCCCGTGGCGGCGTCGTCGACGGTCACGACGAGCGACCGCCCGCCGGTGCGCTCGACCTGCAGGCCCTCGCCGGTGCGCAGCACGACGCCGACGCGACCGCCGCGCCCGACGCGGTAGCCCCAGCCGCCGAACTCGGGGAACGGCTTCACCGTCACGACCTCGGCCTGCTCCACCTCGTCGAGCGGCACCGTGATCCGCGGCCACCCCACGGCCGAGCGCACCGTCAGCCCCCGCCGGTCGACCGTGACCGTGAACCACGTGCACGACAGCACCGCCGCGGCGACGACCAGCGCCGGGACCAGCACGAACGGCGCCGAGAGCAGGAGCCCGAGCGCCGCCACGAGCACCGTCACGCTGCCGCCGACGACCAGCGCGGTGCGGCTCTCGGCGTGCGTGACCCAGCTCGCGGACTCGTCGGGTCGCAGGTCCAGGACGGCGGCGGACGCGGGGATCGGGGCGCTCGTCGGCTGGTGCACGTCGCCCGGGGTCAGCCACGCACCCAATGCCGCGGCGGTGATCCCGAGGACCGACGCGAGCGTGAAGACCAGGCCGGTCGAGCCCATGTCGGCCGCGTCGGACAGGCCGCGCTGCAGGTCGAGCAGCCCGATCGTCAGGGTCGAGAGGAAGGCCGACAGCCCGAGCGCCGTGCCGGCGCAGATCCGTCGGACCAGGGCCGTGCGGCCCCAGAAGAAGGCGACGGCCCAGCACCCGACGGCGAGGAGCAGCGAGACGACCGCCGACGGCCACAGCGCGCCGGCCAGCGAGGAGAAGCCGTCCGGGCCGTCCGGACCGAAGTGCACCGCAACCGGGTCCGGCAGCTCGGACGACCAGGCGCCGGCGACGACGAACGTGCCGGCGACCAGCGCGGCCGGCACGACGAGGGTCAGCGCGGTGGTGAGCGTGCGGTGCGGGACCGGGGTCACCGGAGGGCCTCCTTGACGAGAGCGGTGGTGGTCTGCGGCGCGATGCCGAGCGACCGGGCGACGCGGACGAGCGTGTCGATGGCGGCGTGCAGCTCGGCGTTGTCCTGCACGGGGACGGTGACGACCGCCCCGCGTCCGCGACGCAGCTCGATCAGCCCCTCGTCGCGGAGCTCCTGGTAGGCCCGCAGGACCGTGTGCAGGTTGATGTCCAGCGACGCCGCCAGCTGTCGAGCGCCCGGCAGCCTCTCGCCGTCGGCCAGCTCCCCGCGGGCGACGGCCGCACGCACCTGCCCGGCGAGCTGCGTGAACAGCGGGTCGGGGGAGGCGGGGTCGACGCGGAAGAGCACGGGGCGATCCTAGTTGTTAGGAAACAACTAGAACAACTTCCGGACAGCAAAGAACCCCGCCCGAGCATTCGGGCGGGGTTCTCGACCGACGGCGGGTGCCGTCAGATGTAGATCGCCGGGTCGTCGATCTCGACGTCGAACGGAGCGGCCTTCGGGCGCAGGCGGATGGTCGCGGGAACCCCCACGGCGATCGCCCCGGCGGGGACGTCGTGGATGACGACGGCGTTCGCGCCGATCTGCGCGCCCGGCCCGATCCAGACCGGCCCGAGGATCTTGGCCCCGGCACCGACCACGACGCCGTCGCCGAGGGTCGGGTGCCGCTTGCCGTGCCGCATCGTCTTGCCGCCCAGGGTGGAGCCGTGGAACAGCACCACGTCGTCGCCCACCTCGGCGGTCTCGCCGATCACGACGCCCATGCCGTGGTCGATGAACAGCCGGCGGCCCAGCCGGGCCCCCGGGTGGATCTCGATCCCGGTGACTGCCCGCGCGAGCTGGGAGACCAGTCGCGCGGGCAGCTGCAGGCCGGGCTGGTGCCACATCCGGTGCGCGAGCCGGTACACCCAGACCGCGTGCACCCCGGGGTACCCGAGGGCGACCTCGGCGAGGGACCGGGCCGCGGGGTCGCGGTTCCGGGCGGCCTCGAGGTCCTCCCTGAGGGTGGCGAGGAGGTGCTGGTGCTCGGACATGCAGCCTTCGTCCTGTGGTGTCGTGCGGGGGGACGTGACGGGCGCGCTCAGTCGAGCAGGTCCGCGTAGAGCACGGTCGACAGGTAGCGCTCGCCGAACGACGGGATGATCGCGACGATGAGCTTGCCGGCGTTCTCCGGGCGGTTGGCCAGGATGGTCGCGGCGTGCAGGGCGGCGCCGGACGAGATGCCGACCAGCAGGCCCTCCTCGGCGGCGGCGCGGCGAGCGACCTTCACGGCCGTCTCGGCGTCGACGTCGATGATCTCGTCGTAGATCGTGGTGTCGAGGATCTCGGGCACGAAGTTGGCGCCGATGCCCTGGATCTTGTGGGGGCCGGGGGCGCCGCCGTTGAGGATGGGCGACTCGGCCGGCTCGACGCCGACGACCTGGATGTTCGGGTTGCGCGACTTGAGCACCTGGCCGACGCCCGTGATGGTGCCGCCCGTGCCGATGCCGGCGACGAAGATGTCGATCTTGCCGTCGGTGTCGGCCCAGATCTCCTCGGCCGTGGTGGTGCGGTGGATCTCGGGGTTGGCCTCGTTGGCGAACTGGCGGGCCAGGATCGCACCCTCGCGCTCGGCGACGATCTCGTCGGCGCGGTTCACCGCACCCTTCATGCCCTCGGAGCCCGGCGTGAGGATGAGCTCGGCGCCGAACGCGCGCAGCAGGGCGCGGCGCTCCTTCGACATGGTCTCGGGCATCGTCAGGACGACGTCGTAGCCGCGGGCCGCGCCGACGAACGCGAGCGCGATGCCCGTGTTGCCGCTGGTGGCCTCGACGATCGTGCCGCCGGGCTTGAGCGCACCGGACGCCTCGGCGGCGTCGATGATCGCGACGCCGATGCGGTCCTTGACCGAGTTGGCGGGGTTGTAGAACTCGAGCTTGCCGACGACCGTGGCGGGGGCGCCGTCGGTGATCTTGTTGATGCGGACCAGCGGGGTGTTGCCGATGAGCGCCGTCGCGTCGTCGTAGATGCGTGCCATGGTTCCTCTTCGGTCGAAGCCGCCGGCCGGCCGGCAGCTTGGTGGGGGGACTAGCGGAGTCTGGGGCTCCGGCGCCGACTGGTCGCCGAGCGGTCGGCGCGGATCGTGGGGTTCCGGGCCTGGGGCGAGCGCTGGCGCGGGAGACGGTCCCCGCTCAGGGGGTCCGCACGCGAAGGAGCAGCCAGCGCTCTACAGACAGCGACAACAGGGCTGCGCCGCGCGGGCGCGCACGAGGACGGCGGGGGCGGCAGCCTGCACGCTCATCGCTTCGTCCTCCGGGACCGGTTCGGTCGGTCGGTGCGGTCGTGGTCACGCGAGTGCGGGACACGATCGGCCATGACGCTAGCGTCAACGTCCCGACGCGCGCAAAGCATCCCCATCAGGTGGACGGCCGGTCGATCCCCACGGCGCGCAGCCAGGCCTCGGCGAGCAGACCGTGGCCCGCCGGCGTCGGGTGCACACCGTCGTAGCACCAGGCCGCGGGCGTCGAGCGCACGACCGCCGCGGCGAAGAGCCCGTCGGCCGGCACCAGCACCGCGTCGTGCTCCGCGGCCAKCCGCCGGACCACCCCGATCCGCGGGTCCAGGTCCTCCCGCCAGGCGTGCTGCGCCTCGTCGACAGGCGCCAGGAACGGCTCGACCAGCACGAACCGGGCGCGGAGCCGCTCCCGCGCGGACGCGAGCATCGTGGAGAGCTCGTACGCGTACCGCGCCGTGGACGTCGCCGCCCCGGAGTCGTACCGCCGCCAGGTGTCGTTGACGCCGACCAGCACCGAGATGACGGTGGGCTCGAGCGCGAGGGCGTCCGGCTCCCACCGGGCGTGCAGCATCGCCGCCGTGTCACCGCCGACGCCCCGGTTGAGGAACGTGAGGTCGAGGTCGGGGCGGCGGGCACCCGCCAGCGCCGCGACGATGCCCGCGTACCCGTGCCCGAGGCTCGTGGGGTCGGAACGGTCCCGGCCCCAGTCGGTGATCGAGTCACCCGTGAGCAGGACGCGGTCGTGGGGCTGCAGGAACGTCACCGCGGCACGCTAGCGGACGGGCGCCTACCCCTGGGCGGGCGTGATGTTCACCAGCCAGTGGGTGCCGAACTTGTCGTCCAGCATGCCGAACGTGGCACCCCACGGGGCCGCGGCCAGCGGGACGACGATCGTGGCGCCGTCGGCGAGCTTGTCCCAGTAGCCCTGCAGCTCGGCCTCGTCCTCGCCGCTGAGCGACACCGAGACGCTGCTCTCCGCGGGGAGCCCCATGTGACTCGGGGTGTCGGCGCCCATGAGCACGAACCCGCTGGGCGTCTCCAGCTGCCCGTGCATGATGTTGTCGACCTCGGCGGGGTCCTCGGTCGCGTGGAACTCCCCGAACGTGCTGAGCGTCAGCTCGCCGCCGAGCACGGACTGGTAGAACTCCATCGCCTGGCGCGCGGTGTCGCGGAAGTTCAGGTACGGGTTCAGGTACGTGGGCACAGGGGTCTCCTTCGACGGTGATCGGCTCGTGCGCTTCACCTTTCCACGACCCGCCGACACGCGACAGGATCGATGTCCCTCGACCACCTCGAGGCGGCGCACCCGGTCGAAGTGGACAGATGACCAGGATCCGTGTAGTGTTCCTTCTTGGATCTCCCGGTCTGCGTGATGGTGTCAGCATCCCATCGCGAAGGATCGGCCCGGATGTGGAACGCGTCGCTACGAGAGCGGCTGACGGCCATGGTCCGGGTGGCTGATCTTCGACAGCCCCCAATGGCGCTGGGGGCGGTTCAAGCCGCGCGCAACAAGGACAAGCGGGCGCGGTGGGCGAAGGCCAACAGGTGCTGACGGACATGCGGCCCCGGTGCAGCCCGCGACGAGAGTCGCGGCGCAGCACCGGGGCCGTTGTCGTCCCCTCACCCCTGGTACAGCCAGACGACGTTGGCGTCCGGGTCCCGCACCGCCGACGACCGCGGCATCCCCGCGGAGTCGTGCGGGCCGAGGACCTCGGTCGCGCCGGCGGAGAGCGCCCGGCGGTGCGCCGCGTCGAGGTCGTCGACGAGCAGCCCGATCGTCGCCGGTCCCGCGGCGCCCGGGTAGTCGGGCGTCTGCAGGTGCACCAGGAAGAAGTCCCTCTCGCCGTACCGGCCGAAGACGAAGCCGGAGAAGTCCTCGTCCGCGGTGCGCTGGGTGACGTCGTAGTCGAACCCGAACGCGTCGATGTAGAACGCCGCCGCGGCGTCCTGGTCGCTGACGAGCAGCTTGATCTGCACGGGGCGGGCGCCGGCCGCGCGGGCGGGGGAGGGCAGGCCCTCGTCGGCGATCCGTTCGGCGTCCCCGAGGCTGGCGGCGATCCGCGAGCGCTCGCGCTCGAGGCGGGCCCGGTGGGCGCCCAGGACGGCCGGGGCGCCGTCCGGGTCGTCGAGCACGGTGCGGGTGTCCTCGACGGAGAGATCGGTCCACCGCAGCGAACGGATGTGCCGCGCGCGCTCGAGCTGGTCCGGGCGGTAGTAGCGGTACCCGGTCACCTCGTCGACGCGCGCCGGGACGAGCAACCCGACGTCGTCGTAGTGCCGCAGCGTGTGCACCGAGAGGCCGCAGAGGCGGCCGAACCGGCCGATGGTGAGGTCGTCGATGTCCACAGCAGAACTCTGGACCTTCGGGTGGCCCGAGGGTCAACCGTCGGGGGCCTTTCGTCATGCCTGCGTCGCCCGTGCGCGCGCGAGCATGGAACGAGGGTGTTTCGACCCCGGACAGGAGAGGGACATGGTGCTGAGCGACACCGAGGGCTGGCTGCGCCTGATGGGCAACGACCGGCGGCAGCACTTCTTCCGCGACGGCATGAGCGTGTGCGGGCGGTTCGTCACGCCGGTGACCGAGTTCCCGGAGGACGACGGACCCGACCCCGGCGAGTGCCCGGGCTGCCGCCACATCGTCGACAGCGAGCAGGGCCCGACCCACTACTGAGCAGGCGTACGCCTCCGCTCAGGCCTCGCCCGGGTAGACGACGCCGACCTGACGGCGGATCTCGTCGGCCGTCTCGAGGACGGTGACCGTCTCGTCGAGGGGGAGCAGCGGAGAGTCGGTGCGACCCTCGGCGACGTAGGTGGCGAACGCGGCCACCTGGAAGGACAGCCCGCCGTAGCCGTGGATCCGGTTGGCGTCCCACGTGCCGGTGCGGTCGCCGACGGTCAGGGTGACGCCGGCCGGGACGTAGCACCGGTCGTCGACGTCGATCCGCCCGAGCGAGCCGTACACGTGCGCCGTGTGCCCCGAGGCGGTGAGCATCGACGTGAACAGCTGGGCCTGCGCCTCGCCGTAGCCGATCTGGGCGCTGACCTGCGCGTCCACTCCCGTCGTCGTGAGCGATCCGGCGGCCTGGACGCTCGTCGGACCGGGGAGGCCCATCGCGCGCGAGACCGCGGAGGCGAACGACAGGGGATAGATGCCGAGGTCCAGCAGCACGCCGCCCGCCAGGGCGGGGTCGAACAACCGGTGCGTCGGGTCCTTCGCTGCCCGCACGCCGTAGTCCGCCGTGATCCGGTGCACCTCGCCGAGCAGGCCGTCCTCGAGCACCCGCCGCACGACGTCCGTGTGGGGGAGGTAGCGCGTCCACATGGCCTCCATGAGCAGCACGCCGGCATCGCCCGCGGCCGCGACGAGCTCGCGCGCCTCGACCGCGTTGCGCGTGAACGCCTTCTCGACGAGGACGTGCTTGCCGGCGCGCAGCGCGAGCAGCGCGTGGTCGCGGTGGTGGCTGTGCGGGCTCGCCACGTACACGGCGTCGACCTCGGGATCGTCGACGAGCGACTCGTACGACGTGTGCACCCGGTCCACGCCGTGCTCGCGGGCGAACGCCGCAGCGCGTTCCGGCGAGCGGGAGCCGACCGCGACCAGGCGCTGCCGGGCGTGCTCGCGCAGCGCGGTCGCCCAGTGCCCGGCGATGTGGCCCGGGGCGAGGATGCCCCAGCGGAGCGCCGGGGCATCCGCAGGGTCGGCGGTCCGTGGCTCGGGGAGGGTCAGGTCAGGCATGCGCACAGCCTGGCATCGGCCCGGCCCCGCTCAGGTCACGGGACGATCGGCAGCACCAGGCGCGTCTCGTTCTGGTCCGCCGAGGCGACCTCGGACGGGTCCGTCACGTACACCTCGAGGAAGTCGCCACGCATCTTCGCCCCCTGCTCCGTGAACCACGCGCGGACCTCGCCCCAGGCGCCGGGGAGGCTGTCGTAGCCGCCGACGTGCACGCCGACCGCGGCCGGGCCACCCGGGAGCTCGACGATCTCGACTCCGCTGCCAAGCTCTCGTGCACCCTCGGCGCCGACCCAGAAGCCGGCCGCGAGGTCGACCGAGTCGGTGGGAATGTCGCGGTACCAGCCGAACGCCGGTCCGGTGATGGGCACGCCCGCCGCCGCCACCTCCCGGGCGACCAGGCCGTAGGCGCGGTCGTAGAACTCGGCGAGGGCGTCCATGGGGACGCGCTCACGCAGGACGGCGACGAGCACGGTCGGCTGGTCCTCGACGGTGATGTCCACGGTCAGGCCTCCCGCCGAGCGAGCCGCAAGACCGGGATGGTGCGCGCCGTGCGCTGCTCGTAGGACCGGAACCCCTCCGACCGGGCGGTGAACCGCGTCCAGGCCTCGTCTCGCTCGGCGCCGGTGAGCTCCGTCGCGCTGACCGGGACGAACCCGTCGTCGGGCGTCTCGATCTCGACGTCGGGGTGCGCGAGCAGATTGTGGAACCACGCGGGGTTGTCCGGGGCGCCACCCTTCGAGGCGGCGACGAGCCACGTGTTCTGGTCGACCCGGATCCCGGCGACGGGGCTCACACGGTCGGTCCCGGTCTTCGCGCCGCGGTGGTGGAGCAGCACGAGGCCCTTGCCGAACCCGTTCGTCCGCACGTCACCGCCGTTCGCACGGAACTCGTCGATGATCTGCTTGTTCCAGTCGCTCATGCGACCAGTGTCGGTCCAGCCCGCGCCGTCCCGCGACCGGGGTCGGGTGCGCAGGCACGGCCTGGTCCACGGATGCTGCTGGCCCGCGTCGTGGTCGGCTTCATCATCGTGCACCTCGGCACGATGATCAGCCTCGACGACTTCAAGAAGCGGCGCGGCGGACCTGGTCGCCGGGTGGCTCGGCGACCTCGTCGGGGGCGGCGGCGAGCGCGTGCTGCTGGCCGCGATCTTCCTGCTCACGCTCGTGCTCGGCCAGGTCGTGAGCAACACGGCGACCGTCCTCATCGTGGTGCCGATCGCGGTGGCGATGGCCGGCGACGCCGGCGTCCCGCTCGCGCCGGTCCTCATGCTGGTGGCCGTCGCCGGCGCGGCGTCGTTCCTCACGCCGATCGCCACCCCGGCGAACCTGATCGTCTCGGGGCCGGGCGGCTACACGTTCTCGGACTTCTGGAAGCTCGGGCTGGCGACGACCGTCGCGTGGTTCGTCGTGGCCATCGCGCTCATCCCTGTCATCTGGTCCACGTGACCGTCGCGAGAAGGCACCCGCCGCCGTGGCGACCCGATCGCGCGCACGACCGAGCGGGGCATCACTCGCGCCGCGCCGGCCCCGAGCCGGTATCGCACGCTCGGCGTCGAGATGACGACACCGCGCCGAGTGTCGGCGAGGGCGGCGGCGACGACGTCGGGGGCGCGCAGCCAGGCGATCTCGGGCAGCCACGTCATGTCGATGCCGGCGCGATCGTGAAGCTCCGTGTGGACGAACCCGGGGCACACCACCGTCGCCGTGACCCCGGTGCCCCGCAGCTCGACCGCCAGGCCCTCGGTGAACGTCCGGACCCACGCCTTGTGCGCGGAGTACGTGCCGAGCGTGATCAGTGCGGCGACCGACGCGACGTTGAGGATGGCCCCGCGACCGCGCGCAGTCATCTGACCTGCGGCGGCGCGCGACAGCACCATCACGGAGCGGACCATGACGTCGAACACCCACTCCTCGCGGCCGATGTCGCCGCCGACGAAGCGCTGACCCGGAGCGGCGCCGGCATTGTTGACGAGCAGCCCCACGGGGCGCTCGGTCGACCGCAGCCGCTCGGCGACGTGCTCGACGTCGCTGCGCACCGACAGGTCCGCGACGAGGATCTCGACGCGGACGCCCGCCACGGCCCGTAGCTGACCGGCCAGCCGCCCGAGCCGCTCGGAGTCCCGGTCGACGAGGACCAGGTCATGACGGGCCGTGGCGAGCTGCCAGGCGAACTCGAGTCCCAGCCCGGCGGCCGCCCCGGTGATCAGCGCGGTACCCACGACACCACCGTAGAGGCGGCAGGTCGGACGACAGCCGACGCTCGGGCCCCGACCGGCTCGAGAAGAGACCAGATCGGCGCCGGCCGAGTCGGATCCGTCGTCGCGAGACGGTCCGTCGATCGAGAACCGGGTGGAGCGGATGGAGCGAGGGAGGGATGGGAGCGGACGACGGGAATCGAACCCGCGTAGCCAGTTTGGAAGACTGGGGCTCTACCATTGAGCTACGTCCGCACTGGTCCCGGCTCTCTCGAGCCCGGACCGCGGCACCCAGGGTACCGGGTGCGTGAGGGCGTCTCGTGCACCCGGACCGCCCGCCAGGGCCGCTGCCGGGTGTGCACGGGGTGTGGCGCAGGTTGGTAGCGCGTCCGCTTTGGGAGCGGAAGGTCGTGGGTTCGAATCCCGCCACCCCGACAAGCACGTCCGCGCGGCGCAGGCGGAGCGGCTCCCACGTTTGCCCGGCGGCCGACGACACACTGGCCCCGTGCTGCACCTGCGGATCTCGGTCCCGGCGGACCTCACGGGAGGTGTCGTCGAGGTGCTCGAGCGGGCGCCTGCGGTGAGCAGCCTCGCCGTCCTCGACGGGGCGTCGCGGCTGCCCGTCGGCGACGTCGTCCTCGCGGACATCGCGCGGGAGGCGGCCAACGACGTCCTGGACGAGCTCCTGGAGCTCGGTGTGCAGCGCGAGGGCACGCTGGAGATCAAGCCGGTGGACACCTGGGTGTCGCAGCGCGGGTACGACGCCGAGCTGCTCGCGCCGGGCAGCAGCGCCGACTCCGTCGTCTGGATCGACGTCACGAGGCGCGCCTATGCCGACTCGGAGCTCAACTGGACCTATCTGAGCTTCATGTGCTTCGCGACGGCCATCGCTGCCATCGCCATCGTGGTCGACTCGCAGATCCTCGTCATCGGCGCGATGGTCCTCGGGCCGGAGTTCGGACCGATCGCGGCGCTCGGCATCGCGCTGGTCCGCCGCCGGTTCCACCTGTTCCGGATCGCGCTCTGGACGCTGGTGGTCGGCTTCCTCATCGCGATCGCGTTGACGTGCGTGGCGGCGCTCGTCGGCAAGGCGGTCGGCTGGGTGACGCTGGAGCAGGTCACGGCCCCGCGGCCGGAGACCGAGTTCATCTACACGCCGGACAAGTGGTCGTTCATCGTGGCGGTCATCGCCGGCGCGGCGGGCGTCCTGTCGCTCACGTCGGCGCGGGTCGGGGGGCTCGCCGGGGTGTTCATCTCGGTCACCACCGTCCCCGCCGCGGGCAACGTCGCGCTCGGTCTCGCGTTCGGGCAGATGGCCGAGGTCCGCGGCAGCGCCCTGCAGCTGGGGGTCAACGTCGTCGGGATGGCCCTCGCCGGCTGGCTCACGCTCGTGTTCCAGAAGACCGTGTGGAACAGGTTCGCCGCACGGCGCGAGCGCCTGCGCGAGAGGCTGCTGCACCACCGCTGATCCGCGGATGTATCAGGACGAATCACCCGGGATCTTGTTCGGGGACATGCCCCGACACCCTGGGAGTCCCCACCATGAGCAGGATCCTGTTCACCCTGACGCCCGTCACCGGCCACGTGCGACCCGCGCTGCCGCTGGTTCGTGCGCTCGTCGAGGAGGGCCACGACGTCGTCGTCTACACGGGCCGCAGGTTCGCGCAGGCGGTCACCGCGACAGGCGCGAAGCACGCGCCGATCGTGCAGGGCCGCGACCTCGACGACGCCGAGCTCGACGCGTGGTCCCTCGAGCACGGCGCCCCCGCCCCCGGCATCAAGCGGCTCCAGTGGGACGTGCTCCATCACGTCGTCGAGACGGTGCCGGGCTTCCTGGCCGACATCGACGGTCTCGTCGCAGCGGAGCGACCCGACGCCCTCGTCCTGGACACCGCGTTCATGGCCGGCGCCCTCGCGGCAGGGCGGCACGACCTGCCGTCGGTGCTGTTCACGGTGTCGCCGCTCGCGATCTCGAGCAAGGACACGGCACCGTTCGGCCTCGGGCTGCAGCCGCCACGCACGGGCCTCGACGGCCTGCGGTACGCGCTGCTCGACTGGTTCACGCGCACGGTCGTCTTCCGGGACGTCCAGAAGGCCGCCGAGCATGTCGTCGCGGACGCCGGCCGGCCCGTCCCCGACGGCTTCTTCCTCGACTGGGCGCAGACCGCGGGCACCCGCGTGCTGCACGCGTCGGTGCCGTCGTTCGAGTACCCGCGCAGCGACCTGCCCGACAACGTCGAGCTGGTGGGTCCGTACCTGCCCGCGGGCATCGACCGGTTCGAGCCCCCGGCGTGGTGGGACGACGTGCTCGAGGCGCGAGCGACCGGCCGCCCGGTCGTGCTCGTCACGCAGGGCACGATCGCGACCGACCCCGAGCGGCTCCTGTGGCCCGCGATCGACGCCCTGGCCGACGAGGACGTGCTGGTCGTCGCGACCACGGAGGACATCGGGTACGCGGCGAACGTGCGGGCGGCGCCGTTCGTCCCGTTCGAGCACCTGCTGCCGCTCGTGGACGTCATGGTCACCAACGGCGGGTTCGGCGAGGTGCAGCAGGCTCTCGCGGCCGGCGTCCCGCTCGTCGTCGCGGGGCGGACCGAGGACAAGGCCGAGGTCGGCGCCCGGGTCGTCTGGTCCGGCGTGGGGGTCGCGATCGCGACCGACAGGACCACCGACGCCACCACCTCGCAGGCCGTCCGCGAGGGCGTGCGCACGGTCCTGGACAACCCGTCGTTCGCGCGCCGGGCAGGCGAGCTGGCGGCCGAGTACGCCGAGTACGACGGCGTGGCCCGCACCGTCTCGGTCGTCACGGAGGTCGCGGGCGCGGGTCGGTGAGCGGGCGCCGACGGCGTGGGCGGTCCCACAACCTGCGGGCTTGGGACCGCCGCCCGGCGTGGCGTAAGGTCGAGGGTCGCCAGCGTGCGGTCGTCGGCCCCTTCGTGGGCGTGGACGACGGCGTGCGGCCCTGAAGCAACGGAGATCGCCGGAGTCGCCGGCGCCCGCCCCGATCAGTTGGAGACCATCGAAGTGAAGAGCGCCGTCGAGACCCTGGAGCCCACCAAGGTCAAGCTGACCGTCGAGGTGACGTACGACGAGCTCAAGCCGAGCATCGAGCACGCGTACGAGCACATCGCCCAGGACGTCGTGGTCCCGGGCTTCCGCAAGGGCAAGGTGCCGCCGCGCATCATCGACCAGCGGATCGGCCGTCCCGCCGTCCTGGAGCACGCGATCAACGAGGGCCTGTCCGGCTTCTACGCCGAGGCCGTCCGCGAGAACAAGCTGCGTCCCCTGGGCCAGCCCGAGGTCGAGGTCACGCAGGTCCCCGGCCTGACCGCCACGCCGAAGGGCGAGGAGGGCGAGCTGCACTTCACCGCCGAGGTCGAGGTCCGCCCGGAGATCACCGTCCCGGCGCTCGACGGCATCGCCGTGTCCGTCGACGACGTCGAGGTCTCCGAGGAGGACGTGCAGGGCCGTCTCGACGCGCTGCGCGAGCGCTTCGGCACCCTGGTCGGCATCGACCGCCCGGCCGCCGAGGGCGACTTCGTCGTCATCGACCTCACCGCCACCATCGGCGACGAGCAGGTCGACAACGTCTCGGGCGTCAGCTACCAGATCGGCTCGGGCAACATGCTCGAGGGCATGGACGAGGCGCTGACGGGCCTGTCGGCCGGCGAGAGCACCACGTTCGAGACCGCGCTCGCGGGCGGCGACCACGCCGGCGAGACCGCCCAGGTGAGCGTGACCGCCACGACCGTCAAGGAGCGCCAGCTCCCCGACGCCGACGACGACTTCGCGCAGCTGGCCAGCGAGTTCGACACGCTCGAGGAGCTGACGGCGGACCTGCGCGAGCAGGCGTCGCGGATCAAGGTCTCGAACCAGGCCGTCCAGGCCCGGGACCTGCTGCTCGAGCAGCTGCTCGCCGGCACGGAGATCCCGGTCCCGAACGGCGTCGTCGAGGCCGAGGTGCACCGTCACCTCGAGGGCGAGGGCCGGCTCGAGGACGACGAGCACCGCGCAGAGGTGGGCGAGCAGGCCACCGTCGCGCTGCGCAACCAGATCCTCCTGGACACCCTGGCGGAGCAGCTGGAGATCAAGGTCAGCCAGAACGAGCTGCTCGACTACCTGGTCAACGCGTCGCGCCAGTACGGCATGGACCCGAACACGTTCATCCAGACCATCGACCAGCAGGGCCAGATCCCGACGATGGTCGCCGAGGTCGCCCGCTCGAAGGCGCTCGCCGTCGCCCTGCGTCGCGTCACGGTCACCGACAGCGCCGGCCAGGCCGTCGACCTGAGCGAGTTCATCGGCTCCGACGCCGAGGACGCCGAGGAGGCCGCCGAGGCCGCCGCCGGTACCGAGGCCTCGACCGACGCCGCCGCGGACATCTCGGTGCTCGACGACGCCGAGGCCGTCGAGGACGCCAAGGCCTGACGCACGTCGTGGAAGGCCCCGCACCCACCCCGGGTGCGGGGCCTTCGGCGTTCCGTGGCCCCTGCTCTGCCGTCAGCGAAAACGGTGGTGGCAGGGACATGGGCGGGTGTGGCTGCGCGTTAGGGTCACTGCATCGCACGGGTCCCCGCGAGGGGAGCGCCGCGCGGTGCAGGACAGACGTCACCGTCAGACGAGGGAGCCTTCGTGAACGAGCTAGCGCCGATGATGGCCAGGGCAGAGTCCCCGGCCTTCGGCCTCAATGACTCCATCTACAACCGACTGCTCCGCGAACGCATCATCTGGCTCGGCTCCGAGGTGCGCGACGAGAACGCCAACGCCATCTGCGCGCAGATGATGCTGCTGGCCGCGGAGGACCCGGACAAGGACATCTGGCTGTACATCAACTCGCCCGGTGGCTCGATCACCGCGGGCATGGCGATCTACGACACCATGCAGTACATCCAGCCGGACGTCGCCACGATCGCGATGGGCATGGCCGCGTCGATGGGCCAGTTCCTGCTCTCGTCGGGCGCCCAGGGCAAGCGCTACGCCCTGCCGCACGCCCGCGTGATGATGCACCAGCCCTCGGGCGGCATCGGCGGCACCGCGACCGACGTGCGGATCAACGCCCAGCTGATCCTCCACATGAAGACCGTGCTGGCCGAGCTCACGGCCGCCCAGACCGGCAAGTCCGTCGAGCAGATCAACAACGACGCGGACCGCGACCGCTGGTTCACGGCCCCCGAAGCCCTCGAGTACGGCTTCGTGGACAAGGTCGTCACCAAGGCCGACTCGGTCGCCGGCGGCGGCGGCACGGCCTGACGGCCGACGCCCTCAGACCCTTCATCTTGAGGAGAAGCTCGTGAGCATGGAATCCCAGTTCATGGCCCGTGCCGGGATGCTGGCCGGCCCCGGCGGCCTCGCGCCGTCGTCGCCCGCCGCCCGGTACGTGCTGCCCCAGTTCGAGGAGCGCACGGCCTACGGGTTCAAGCGCCAGGACCCGTACACCAAGCTGTTCGAGGACCGGATCATCTTCCTCGGCGTGCAGGTGGACGACGCGTCGGCGGACGACGTCATGGCCCAGCTGCTGGTGCTGGAGAGCACCGATCCGGACCGCGACATCATCCTGTACATCAACTCGCCCGGCGGCTCGTTCACGGCGCTGACGGCGATCTACGACACGATGCAGTACATCAAGCCGCACATCCAGACGGTCTGCCTCGGGCAGGCCGCCTCGGCGGCGGCGGTGCTGCTCGCGGCGGGCTCGCCCGGCAAGCGCCTGGCCCTGCCCAACGCCCGCGTGCTCATCCACCAGCCGGCGATGGAGGGTGGCGGGTACGCGCAGGCGTCCGACATCGAGATCCACGCCAACGAGCTGATCCGGATGCGCGAGTGGCTCGAGCTGACCATCGCGCACCACACGGGACGCGACATCGAGCTGGTCCGCAAGGACATCGAGCGCGACAAGATCCTCACGGCCCAGCAGGCGCTGGAGTACGGGATCGTCGACCAGGTGCTGGCCAGCCGCAAGGGCGTCGTCCCCACGACGGTGCAGCCCAAGGACTGACTGCACGACGACGCCGTGCCCGTCCGCGGGTGCGGCGTCGTCGTGTCGCCGCCGGACGGGTGAGTTGGCGGGACGCCACGGCGTGTGTTCGGCTGACATCCAGCCCGTCGTGGTGTGCAATGGGGGAGGACGCGCACCCTGAGGG
>NZ_JBFULZ010000008.1:0-42492 GCF_054049635.1 Cellulomonas sp. P5_C6
ATCGCGCAGGCCGTCGCCGCGTGCGTGCTCGGTGGTCGCGGGGCGCTCGTCGTGGTGCCCGACGCCCGGGACATCGACCGGGTGCTCGGCGCGCTCGAGGACGTCGGCATCCCGCGCTGGGCACCCGGGTCGGTGGGGGGAGCCGTCCGGCTCGCCGCCGACGACGGGCCCGCCGCGCGCTACCGGTCGTTCCTCGCCGCGCTGCGCGGGCAGGCGCGCGTCGTCGTCGGCACGCGCGCGTCGGCGTTCGCGCCGGTGCAGGACCTCGGGCTCGCCGTCGTGTGGGACGACGGCGACCCGCTGCACGCCGAGCCGCGCACGCCCTACCCGCACGTCCGTGAGGTGCTGGCCCTGCGTTCGGAGCTCGAGGGCTGCGCGCTCCTCGTGGCGGCCCACGCGCGCAGCGTCGAGGCACAGGCGCTCGTCGAGTCCGGCTGGGCGAGGGAGGTCGCCGCCGACCGGGCGACGACGCGCGCCCGGTCCGCACGGGTGCTCGCCCTGACGTCCGTGGAGCTGGCGCGCGAGGGTCCTGCCGCTGCGGCGCGCCTGCCCGCGCCGGCGTGGAAGACCCTCCGCGACCGCCTGGCGGACGGACCGGTCCTCGTGCAGGTGCCCCGCGCCGGGTACGTGCCGGCGGTCGCGTGCGGCCGGTGCCGGGCGGCAGCGCGCTGCGGTGTCTGCCACGGTCCGCTCGGGCTGACCAGCGCCTCCGGAGTCCCGACCTGCGGCTGGTGCGGCCGGCTGGCCACCGACTGGCGGTGCACCGAGTGCGGTGCCGGGGCCCTGCGGTCGGTCCGGGTCGGGTCGGAGCGGACAGCTGAGGAGCTCGGTCGGGCTTTCCCGGGCGTCCCGGTGCGCGTGTCGGGCGCACGCGCGGCGGGCGGGGTGCTGGCCTCGGTCACGGACGTGCCGGCGGTCGTGGTCTCGACCCCCGGGGCGGAGCCGGTGGCGCCCGGCGGCTACGCGGCGGCCCTGCTGCTCGACGCGGCGGTCAGCACCGCGGGCGCGTCGCTGCGCACGGGGGAGGACGCGCTGCGCCGGTGGCTCACGGCCGCGGCGCTGGTGCGGTCGGCGTCCGACGGCGGCGTCGTCGTGCTGGTCGGGGACGCCGAGGAGCGGGCCACGCAGGCGCTGGTGCGCTGGGACCCGTCCGGGTACGCCTCCCGGGAGCTGGCGGAGCGGGCCGAGCTCGCGCTGCCGCCGGCCGTGCGGATGGCCGCCGTGACGGGGCCGCGCGACGCCGTCGACACCCTGCTGGCACGGCTGGACGTGCCGGACGCGGAGATCCTCGGTCCGGTCCCGGCCGGGGAGGCCGAGGCGGGTGCGCTGGAGCCGGACGTGCGGGCGATCGTCCGGGTGCCCCGTGCCCACGGTGCCTCGCTCGCCCGGGCCCTGGCGTCCTCGCTCGCGGTCCGCAGCGCGCGCCGCGAGGGCGGGTCCGTGCGCGTGCAGCTGGACCCGACGGAGCTGGGATGAGCGACCGATGAACGGGCGGATCGACACGGTCGTCTTCGACCTCGGCAACGTGCTGGTCCGGTGGGACCCGTACCGACCGTTCGCCGGGCGGCTCCCCGACCGGGAGGTCCAGGCGTTCTTCGCCGACGTCGACTTCATGGCGTTCAACCACCACCAGGACGCGGGCCGGTCGTGGTCCGACGCGCGGTCGGCGCTCGCCGCCAGCGACCCGGTGCACGTCCCGGCGCTCGACCTGTACATCGAGCACTTCGCGGACACGCTGGTCGGGCCCGTGCCGGGCTCGGCGGAGCTGGTGCGCGACCTGTCGGCCCACGGCGTGCGGCTGCTCGGGCTCACCAACTGGTCGGCCGAGACCTTCCACCTCGCCGAGCCGGCCGCTCCCGCGATCGGGCTGCTCGAGGACGTGCTGGTGTCCGGCGAGGTCGGTGTGGCGAAGCCCGACCCCCGGGTGTTCGCGCTGCTCACGGAGCGCTTCGGCCTGGACCCGCGCCGGACGGTGTTCACCGACGACTCCGCCACGAACGTCGCCGCGGCCGCCCGCGCGGGCTTCGACGCCGTCCTGTTCACGTCGGCGGACCAGCTCCGTGCGGACCTCGCCGCGCGCGGGGTCGGGCTCGCCCGCACCTAGGATCGACGCCATGCGACTGCTCTTCGCCGGAACTCCCGCGGCCGCGGTGCCGTCGCTCGAGGCGCTCCTCGCGTCCCGCCACGAGGTCGTCGCCGTGCTCACGCGCCCCGACGCGCGGTCGGGCCGCGGCCGGGCGTCCGCGCAGAGCGAGATCAAGACGCGCGCGCTGGAGGCCGGGCTCGAGGTCCTCACGCCGCAGCGCCCGCGCGACGCCGACTTCCAGGCCCGGCTGGCCGAGCTGGCCGTCGACGCGGCACCCGTCGTCGCGTACGGCGCCCTGATCCCGCCGGCGCTGCTCGACGTCCCGGTGCACGGCTGGGTGAACCTGCACTTCTCCGTGCTGCCCGCCTGGCGCGGTGCGGCGCCGGTCCAGCACGCGATCATCGCCGGGGACGAGGTCAGCGGCGCCTCGACGTTCCGGCTCGAGGCGGGTCTGGACACGGGCCCGGTGTTCGGGTTCCTCACCGAGACGATCCGCCCCCGCGACACGTCCGGCGACCTGCTCGGTCGGCTGGCCACCGCCGGGGCCGGGCTCCTGGTGCAGACGCTCGACGCCCTGGAGGACGGGATCCTCAGCCCGGTCCCGCAGACCACGGACGGGGTCAGCCTCGCGCCCAAGATCGAGGTCGAGGACGCCCGGGTGCGCTGGTCGCACCCGGCGCACGCCGTCGACCGGCGGGTCCGCGGCTGCACCCCGGCGCCCGGTGCCTGGACGACCCTGCCCGACGGGTGCCGGCTCGGACTGGCGCCGGTCGTGCCCGTCCCGGACGTCGACGACCTCACGCCCGGCGAGCTGCGGGTCACGAAGCGCGAGGTGCTGGTCGGCACGGGCGGGCACGCGGTCCGGCTGACCGAGGTGACCCCCCAGGGCAAGCGCGCGATGGCCGCGCCGGACTGGGCCCGGGGCGCGCGGCTCGACGACGCCACGGTGCTCGGGGGTGCGGCATGAGCGGTGAGGACCGGCGCGACGCGAGCGGTCGGCAGCGCGGCGCGGCCCGGTCGCAGGGCCGCACGCAACGCTCGGCCGCGGCGCCGTCGCAGCGCCGCCGGGGCAGCGACGCCGCGCGGACCGCGGCCTACGACGTCCTGCGGGCGGTCGACGGCTCGGACTCCTACGCCAACCTCGTCCTGCCGCCGCTGMTCCGGGAGCGTCGGATCACTGGCCGCGACGCCGCGTTCGCCACCGAGCTGGCCTACGGCACCCTGCGCCTGCGCGGCCGGTACGACGCCGTGATCGCGCAGGCGGCAGCCCGCGCGGTCGACACGATCGACGCACCGGCGCTGGACGTGCTGCGGCTCGGCGTCCACCAGCTGCTCGACATGCGGGTGCCCGCGCACGCCGCGGTCTCCGAGACGGTCGGGCTCGCCCGCGAGCAGCTGGGCACCGGACCGTCCCAGTTCGTCAATGCCGTCCTGCGCGCCGTCGGCCGCGAGTCGCCCGAGGTGTGGGAGCAGCGGATCGCCGACGCCGCGGGCGACGACGTGCTCGCCCGGCTGGCCGTCGTCGAGAGCCACCCGCTGTGGGTGGTCCGCGCGCTGCGCGAGGCGCTCGTGGGCAACGGTCGGTCGGCCGACGAGATCGGCGCGCTCCTGGCGGCCGACAACGTCGCCCCCCGCGTGACCGTCGTCGCGCGTCCGGGCCTCGCCGGGACCGCCGAGGTGGTCGACGACGCCGGAGACGGGACGGGGACACCCGGAGTCCTCGCGCCGACCGCGGTCATCCTGTCCGGCGGGGACCCGGCGGCGCTGCCCAGCGTCCGCGACGGTCGCGCCGGCGTGCAGGACGAGGGCAGCCAGCTGGTCGCCCTGGCGCTCACGGAAGCGCCGCTCGACGGTCCCGACGAGCGGTGGCTCGACCTGTGCGCCGGACCCGGCGGCAAGGCGGCGCTGCTGGCCGCGGTCGCGGGGGAGCGCGGCGCCCGGATCGTCGCCAACGAGGTGCAGCCGCACCGCACGCGCCTGGTCGAGCAGGCGCTGCGCGCGGTGCCGGCCGACGCGGTCGAGGACGTCCGGACCGGCGACGGTCGCACGGTCGGCACCGACGAGCCCGGGTCGTACGACCGCGTGATGGTCGACGCGCCCTGCACCGGGCTCGGGGCCCTGCGCCGTCGGCCCGAGGCCCGCTGGCGGCGCACGCCGGCCGCCCTCGCCGGGCTCAGCGCGCTGCAGCGCGACCTGCTGGTGTCGGCCCTGCGGGCGGTCCGGCCCGGTGGCGTGGTCGCGTACGTGACGTGCTCGCCGCACCTCGTCGAGACGCAGCTGGTGGTCAAGGACGCTGTCCGCGCCGCGGGCCGGGCGGGCATCGAGGTCGAGGCGGTCGACGCGCGGGCCGTCGTCCGCGGCATCGCGCCCGGCGGTGCGGTCGAGCTCGACGACGCCCGCACCGACGTGCAGCTCTGGCCGCACGTGCACGGGACCGACGCGATGCACCTGACGCTCCTTCGCCGCACCTCCTGAGCCCTCTACGCTGGCCGGGTGCCTGCGCTGATCAACCCGAGCATCCTGTCCGCCGACTTCGCCAACCTGGAGCGAGACCTCCGGGCGATCTCCGCCGCCGACTACGTGCACGTGGATGTCATGGACAACCACTTCGTGCCGAACCTGACGCTCGGGCTTCCGGTGGTGAAGCGGATCGCCGAGGTCTCGCCGATCCCGCTCGACGTGCACCTGATGATCGAGGACGCCGACCGGTGGGCCCCGGAGTACGCCGCCGTCGGCGCTGCGTCCGTCACGTTCCACGCCGAGGCGACGCAGGCGCCGGTCCGGCTGGCCCGTGAGCTCCGCGCGCGGGGGGTCCGGGCGGGGATCGCGCTGCGGCCCGCCTCGCCGGTCGAGCCGCTGCTCGACCTGCTCCCCGAGTTCGACATGCTGCTGGTGATGACCGTGGAGCCGGGCTTCGGCGGGCAGTCGTTCATCGAGGGCATGCTCCCCAAGATCCGCCGCGCCCGGGCCGCGCTCGACGCGTCGGGCGGCAAGACCTGGATCCAGGTGGACGGGGGAGTCGCGCGCGACACCGTCGGCCGGATCGCCGCCGCCGGCGCGAACGTGTTCGTCGCCGGCTCGGCCGTCTACGGCGCGACCGACGTCGGCGCCGAGATCGTGGCCCTCCGCACCCTGGCGGACGCGGGCGCCTGACCGGCGGGAATGCCCGGCGGGAATGTGCCGTGTGGCATGATCGTTGGCGCAGTACGAACACATACACGTGCTCCGGGGTCGGTGTAATTCCGAGCCGGCGGTGACAGTCCGCGACCCGCACGATCCGCAAGGATCGGGCGGTTGACCTGGTGGAACTCCAGGACCGACGGTGAAAGTCCGGATGGGAGGATCACGTGGCGGCGCCGTCGCGCCGTGGTTGCGGGACTCTTCCTGCCGCCCTCACCCCGGAGCCCTGGCGCCTGGAGGTGACGCATGGCCAGCACCGACCGCGAGCTGACGGCGATGCGCCGCGCTCTCGAGCTCGCCCGCCGCGGTCCGGCCAACGACCCGAACCCCCGCGTCGGCTGCGTGCTGCTCGGCCCGGACGGCGACGTCCGCGGCGAGGGCTGGCACCGCGGCGCGGGAACGCCGCACGCGGAGGTCGCCGCACTCGCCGACGCCGCCGCGCGCGGCGAGTCGACGCGGGGTGCCACCGCCGTCGTGACGCTCGAGCCCTGCAACCACAACGGCCGCACCGGGCCGTGCTCCGAGGCGCTGATCGCGGCCGACGTGGCGCGCGTGGTCGTCTCGGTCGACGACCCGAACCCCCTCGCGGCTGGCGGCGCGGCACGCCTGCGGTCCGCCGGGGTGGACGTGCAGACCGGCGTGCTCACGGACGAGGGACGCGCGGTGCTCGGCGCGTGGCTGCCGTCGATCGAGCGCGGCCGGCCGTTCGTCACCCTGAAGCTCGCCACGTCGCTGGACGGCAGGATCGCCGCCGCGGACGGCTCGAGCCGGTGGATCACGTCCGAGGTCTCGCGGCACCACGCCCACGACCTGCGCGCGGAGGTCGACGCCATCGCCGTCGGCACCGGCACCGCCCTGGTCGACGACCCGTCGCTGACCGCGCGGAACGCCTCCGGCGAGCTGCACGGGCACCAGCCGCTGCGCGTCGTCGTCGGCCACCGCGACCTGCCCCCGGACGCCCGCCTGCACGGCCCGGGCGGGGAGCTGCTCCACCTCCGGACGCACGAGCCCGCCGAGGTGCTGGCCGTGCTCGCCGAGCGGGAGGTCCGCCACCTGCTCGTCGAGGGCGGGCCGACCCTCGCCGCCGCGTTCGTCCGCGCCGGACTGGTCGACGAGGTGCACGCCTACGTCGCGCCCGTCCTGCTCGGCGCCGGGCCGTCCGCCCTGTCCGACCTCGGCGTGCTGAGCATCGGAGACGCCGTCCGACTGACCACCCGCTCGATCATCCCGCTCGGCCCCGACGTCCTCGTCGTCGCGACCGTCGACCCGCACAGCACCACGGAGGCGCACTGATGTTCACCGGAATCGTCGAGGAGATCGGCACGGTCGAGGCCTTGGAGAACGGCCCGGACGGGACGGACGCGCGCCTGCGGGTCCGCGGACCGCTCGTGGTCTCCGACGCCCACCTGGGCGACTCGATCAGCGTCTCCGGCGTGTGCCTCACGGTCACCGAGCTGCCCGGCGACGGCACGTTCTTCGCCGACGTGATGCCGGAGACCCTGCGGCGCAGCGCGCTCGGCGACGTGGGCGTCTCCAGCCCGGTCAACCTCGAGCGGGCCCTGGCCGTCGGCGGTCGCTACGGCGGCCACGTCGTGCAGGGTCACGTCGACGGCGTCGGCACGATCTTGAGCCGCACGCCGGGACCGCGCTGGGACGACATCGAGATCGGACTTGCCCCGGAGCTCGCGCGGTACGTCGCCGAGAAGGGCTCCATCGCCGTGTCCGGCATCTCGCTCACGGTCACGCACGTGACGGACGAGTCGTTCGGCGTCTCCCTCATCCCCACCACGCTCGAGGCGACGACCCTCGGCACGCTCGCGCCGGGCGCGCGGGTCAACCTGGAGGTCGACGTGCTGGCCAAGTACACCGAACGGCTGCTCTCGGCGGCGGGGGTGCTGCGATGACCGCCCCCGCGGGCGTGCGGCTCGGGACCGTCGAGGACGCCCTCGAGGCGCTCCGGGCCGGCCGTCCCGTGCTGGTGGCCGACTCCCCGGACCGGGAGAACGAGGCGGACGTCATCCTCGCCGCGCAGTCGGCGACGCCCGAGTGGATCGCCTGGACCATCCGGCACTCGTCCGGCTACCTGTGCGCACCCATGCCGGCGTCCCGCGCGGACGCGCTCGACCTGCCGCTGATGGTGCCGAGCAGCCAGGACCCGCGCCGCACGGCCTACACGGTCACGGTCGACGCCGCCACGGGCGTGACGACCGGCATCTCGGCGTCCGACCGCGCCCGCACCCTGCGCGTGCTGGCCGATCCGGCGTCGGGCCGCGAGGACCTGATCCGGCCCGGGCACGTGCTGCCCCTGCGCGCCGTGCCCGGCGGCGTCCTGCACCGCACCGGCCACACCGAGGCCGCGGTGGACCTCTGCCGCCTCGCGGGTCTCGAGCCCGTCGGCGCCATCGCCGAGCTGGTCAACGACGACGGCTCCATGACGCGGCTGCCCGCGGCGTCGGCGCTGGCCGAGGCCGAGGGGCTCGTGCTGCTGACCATCGAGGACATCGTCACCTGGCGCATCGAGCACGGCGACGACGTGACCGCCGAGGTCGCGGTCGCCGCGCCGCCGAAGGACCGGGTGCACGCCACGCACACCGCGTACCTGCCGACGAAGCACGGCGACTTCCGGATCCACGGCTACCGCGACCTGCGCACGGGCGCCGAGCACGTCGCGCTCGTCCCGACGGCCGGGCTCGCGGCGGCACCCGTCGTACGCGTGCACTCGGAGTGCCTCACGGGGGACGCGTTCGGCTCGGCCCGCTGCGACTGCGGGCCCCAGCTGGACGCCGCGCTCGAGCTCGCCGCCGAGCAGGGCGGCGCCGTCATCTACCTGCGCGGGCACGAGGGCCGCGGCATCGGGCTGCTGGCCAAGGTCGCGGCCTACGCGCTCCAGGACGAGGGCCGGGACACCGTCGAGGCGAACCTGGACCTCGGCTGGCCCGCCGACCGGCGGGAGTACGGGGCCGCCGCGGCGATCCTCACGGACCTCGGCGTCGAGCGCATCAGCCTGCTGACCAACAACCCCGCCAAGGTCGCCGGCCTGCGCGCCCACGGGATCGACGTCGCGGAGATCCACAGCCTCGAGGTCGGGCTTACCCCGCAGAACGAGGCGTACCTGCGGACCAAGGCGACCTCCATGGGCCACCTGCTGCACCTGCCCGCGGGGACGGAGCGGGAGCCCATCGCGGTCGCCCCCGTGCACGCGACACCGGCGACACCCGGCGCCGACCACGACGACCACGCGTTCGAGAACCTGGAGGACCTGGCATGAGCGGTGCTGGAGCACCCACCCTGACCGTCGACGGCACCGGCCTGAAGGTGGTCGTCGTCGCCGCGAGCTGGCACACCGTCGTCATGGACGGGCTGCTGGCCGGTGCGCAGCGCGCCCTGGCCGCCGCGCACGTCGAGGACGTCACGGTCGTCCGTGTGCCGGGCACGTTCGAGCTGCCCGTCGCCGCGCAGGTCGCCGCAGCGGGCGGTGCCGACGCCGTCGTGGCGCTCGGCGTCGTGATCCGGGGTGGCACGCCTCACTTCGAGTACGTCTGCCAGGGCGCGACCCTGGGCCTGACGGACGTCGGGATCCGCACGGGTGTGCCCGTCGGGTTCGGCGTGCTCACCTGCGACAACGAGGAGCAGGCGCTCGACCGCGCCGGGCTCGATGGCTCCCACGAGGACAAGGGCGCCGAGGCCGCGGAGGCCGCCGTCGCCACCGTGGTCGCGCTGCGCGCGCTTCGTCCCGACCCGTCTAGAGTGCCCGCGTGAAGACCTTCGACACCCTGTTCGCCGAGCTCTCGGAGAAGGCTGTGACCCGCCCCGCGGGCTCCGGCACGGTCGCGGAGCTGGACACCGGCGTGCACGGCATCGGCAAGAAGGTCGTCGAGGAGGCCGCCGAGGTCTGGATGGCCGCGGAGTACGAGTCGCAGGAGCGGACGGCCGAGGAGATCTCCCAGCTCCTCTACCACCTGCAGGTGCTGATGATCGCGCGCGGCCTGACGCTCGCCGACGTCTACACCCACCTCTGAGGAGACCGACCGTGCTGAGGATCGCCGTCCCGAACAAGGGCTCCCTGTCCGAGCCCGCCGTCGAGATGCTCAAGGAGGCCGGGTACCGCCAGCGTCGCGACTCCCGCGAGCTCGTGCTGCCCKACCCGGACAACGACGTCGAGTTCTTCTTCCTGCGCCCGCGCGACATCGCCGTGTACGTCGGCGCGGGCACCGTCGACGTCGGGATCACCGGCCGCGACCTCATGCTCGACTCGGAGTCCGCGGCCGTGGAGCACCTGCCGCTCGGGTTCGCCCGCTCGACGTTCCGGTTCGCCGGCACGGCGGGGGAGTGGACCGACGTCGCGCAGGTCGGCGGCCGGCGGGTCGCGACGTCCTACCCGGTGCTGGTCGGCTCGTACCTGCGGTCGCTGGGCATCCACCCCTCGGGCGTCGTGCGCCTCGACGGCGCCGTGGAGTCGGCCATCAAGCTGGGCGTGGCGGACGTGATCGCGGACGTCGTCGAGACCGGGACCACCCTGCGTGCCGCGGGCCTGGAGATCTTCGCCGAGCCGATCCTGCGCTCCGAGGCCGTGCTGGTCCGCCGCTCCGACRGCGACGAGCCCGCGGGCCTCGACGTCCTCACGCGCCGGATCCAGGGCGTCCTGACCGCCCGCGAGTACGTGMTCATGGACTACGACGTGCCGCTCGAGCTGGTGGACGCGGCCGTCGCGATCACGCCCGGCCTGGAGTCGCCGACCGTGTCCCCGCTGCACAACCGCGACTGGGCGGCCGTGCGGGCGATGGTCCGGCGCGACCAGACCAACCGCGTCATGGACTCCCTGTACGACATCGGTGCGCGCGCGATCCTCGTCACGTCGATCCACGCGTGCCGGCTCTGACCGGCACCGCCGTGGACGATCTCACGGCCCCGTTCCGGCCCCGGCTGGCGCGCGTCGTCACCCTCACCATGGCGGTCGTGGTGATCGCCCTGACCGTGGCGCTCATGCTGGCGCTGCCGATCCTCACGGCTGGTGACCAGCTCGGGTTCGCGATCGTGGGCGGTCTGATCGCGGGGTTCCTCTGGCGGCAGGCCTCGGTCGTGGCGCGGGTGGACGACGACGGTCTGACCGTCCGCAACCTCGTCTTCACGCGCCGGCTCGAGTGGGCCGAGATCGTGTCCGTGCGGTTCGGGTCCGGACGGCCGTGGGTGCAGCTGGACCTCGCCGACGGCGACACGCTCGCCGTCATGGGCATCCAGCGGGCGGACGGCGCCCGCGCCGACGCCGAGGCCCGGCGGCTGGCGACGCTCGTCGCGATGCACACCGGCACGCCCCGGGACGACTAGAACCCGCCGCTGAGGAAGTTGAACGGGCCGAGGTCGATGTTGTGGGTCCGCACGTAGGCCTGGATGTCGTCCCAGAGGTCGGCGGTGACCCCGGAGGCCAGGTCGACGACGACCGTCTGCGCGACGACCGAGCCCGTGAACCCGGCGACGGCCTGGGCGACGTGCGGGAGCAGGGCCCCGGCGAACTTGCCGGCCAGTCCTCCGCCGGTCGCGCCCAGGGCCTGGCCGACGCTGTTCACCGGCGGAGGCGTCACCAACGGGGGCGGGGGCGGGTTCGGGTCCGCGCGGGCGGCGTTCCTGAGCGAGTCCAGCGGCCCCTCGCCCGCGGGAGGCTTCAGGCCGCTGAGCGCCCCGAGCGCCGCGCCGACCACCAGCCCGATGATCGCGCCGACCAGCACCTTCTCCATGATGTCGCCGATGCCCCCGTTGCGGCCGCCGGCGAAGCCGCTGGCGAAGCCCATCGCGGCGCCGTTGATCGCCCCGGTGACGGCACCCGCGACCGCACCGGCGGCCACGCTTCCGCCGGTGAGCCCGAGGCCGCCCGCGACGGCCGGACCCGCGATGGCCGCCCCGAAGGCTGCCCATCCGCCGACGGCACCGCCGACCAGGACTCCKAGGACGACGTCGCCGGCGTCCCCGCCCGCCCGGGCCGCCGCGATGCCCCCGATGACGCCACCGGCGACGACGCCGATGACCGTCGCCGCGAACACCGCGGTCCACGTCACGGAGATGCCGGTGGCACCGAGAGCGATCGACGGCGCCGCCCCCGCGCCGAACGTGAAGACGGAGACGACGACGATGACCGCGATGATCGCGATGGTGGCCACGACGGCGGCGAAGATCTTCCAGAACTCGCGCCCGCTCGGGTCGATGTAGCTGGTCGGGTTGTCCCGGCAGTAGGCGTAGGAGTTCCAGGCCAGGGGATCGGCGGCGTCGGTCACCATCGGGTCCGGGGAGAGGAACCTCCCGAGCGCCGGGCAGTACCACCGGGCACCGAGCAGGACGAGCGGTGGCGCGTCGACGCCCGACGCGGGACCGGCCAACGCGACGGGGGCGAGCCCGGTGCCGAACGACTGCGGCACGGCCCCGACGCCGGTGCGCTCGAGCACCTGCCCGTACGGCCCGTACCGCACGCGCAGCACCACCTGTCCAGCGCCGTCCGTCAGCGCCACCACGGAGCCGAGGTGGTCGCGGTGCAGCCACGTCGTGCGGGTCCGCGCGGGCGTGGCCGGACCGCCGGTCGGAACCGCGCGGCGCCGCGCGACGATCGCCCGGCCGTCGGTGACCTGCAGGACGAGACCGTCGTCGTCCACGCTCACCAGACCGTCGGGCGACCAGGTGCGTGACGTGGCGCCCGCGCCCGACACCTCGTGGAGAGCCAGCCGGCCGGCGTGGTCGTACCCGTACCGGTGGACCGTGCCGGTGCTGAGCGCGACCCGGCGCAGCATCCCGCGCGCGTCCAGCGTGTGCGTGCCCCACGGCGCGCTGGTGACGTGCCCGGTGTCGTCGTACGCGTACCGGCCGCCGCCGGCCGAGGTCACGCAGCTGGGGGCCGCGCCGTCCTGGCCGTACAGGTACTGGCCGACGTCCGAGGCCGTCGTGAGGTTGCCGGCGTCGTCGTACGCGTAGCTCCACACCTGAGCCACCGGCGGCACCACGCCGTCGGGCGCCCCGAGGCCGTCGGCGTGCACGAGCCGCGACAGCTCGTCGTACGCGTACGCCCAGGTCTGCGCGGGGGTCGGCCCCGTGATCGACGCGACGTTGCCGAGGGCGTCGTGGGTGTACGTCACGTCCCGCACGTCGACGATGGCGCCGGCGGTGACGGCGAGCCGCGACGTGGCGCGCCAGCCGGTGAGCGGGTCGTGGGAGTCGGTCTGCTCGACACCGTTGGCGTACCGGACCCGGGTGCGGTGATCCATGAGGTCGTAGTCGACGGCCACGATGACGTCGTCGATGCCCGTCAGCCGACCGGCCGCGTCGTAGCGGTACCCGACCACCGAGCCGTCGGGGTACGTGACCGCGGAGGTGAGCCCGTCGGGCCGGTACGCCGTCCAGATCGTGAGGACGTCGGAGCCTGGCCTGGTCATCGTCTTGCGGGCGACCCGGCCGCGCTCGTCGTAGTCGAGCGCGGTGCTGCCGACCTCGTCGTCGACGCGGAGCAGGCGACCTCCGGCGGTGTGCGCGCCGGCGTCGGCCGGGGCGGGCGCGGCCGCGTCGTGGTACGTGAAGGTCGCGACGGGGACCGCCGCGGGGTCGTCCTCGCGGATCGCGACCAGGCGGTCGCCGGCGTCGAAGCTGCGCAGCACGCGGTGCGCCCCGGCCCGCGTCTCCACGGTCCGGCCGGCGGCGTCCAGCACGATCACCGAGGCGGCCTCCGGGCGCTCCGTGGCCAGCACGCGACCCAGCAGGTCGTAACGGAACGCCGTCCGGGCGCCCGTCGGACCCTGCTCGACCAGCAGCGACCCGCTCAGCGCGAACGTGAACGTGCTGGTCAGCGTCCGGCCGTCGAGGTGCTGCTCGATCGCGACCGCCTGACCGGTGGCGTCGAGGCGACGGACGGTCAGGTGGCCCGCCTCGTCGGTCTCCTCGACCCGACCGGGCAGGTACCGCACCGTGGCGACCTCACCGTCAGCCCGGGTGGCGCGCAGGAGCCGACCCAACGGGTCGTACTCCATGACCGAGTGCGGCCGCGCCGGGTCGGGCGGGTCGTAGGCCGGGCCCGCCGCGCGGTACGGCAGGTAGGACTCCGTGACCAGCCCCCGGGCGCCGTACGCGTGGGACACCTGGACGATCTCGGGGTCGGCGCCGGCCCCCGCCGGGGCGGACGCGTCGAGCACGCGGCGCTGCAGCAGGCGGCCCTCGCCGTCGACCAGCTGACGCTCCCGCAGGCGCGGCAGCTCGCCGCCCGCGTCCGTGCCCGCCCGCCTGGTGAGCGACACGCTGACGGGCAGTGCGGACGTGTCGTAGGCGTGCGCCGTCGTCGGGGTCGCGGGGGAGTCGCCGGGCTCGATCAGGTGCACCGGCCGGGCGAGCGCGTCGAACGTCGCGACCGAGACCGCGCCCGAGGGCTCGACGACCTCGAGCGGCTGGTACGTGCGCAGGTCGAACGTCGCCCGGACCTCGTTGCCGACGGCGTCGCGCACCCGCGCCGGATAGCAGGCGGTCGGGTCGAGCTCCAGCTCGGTCATCGCGCCCAGCGCGTTGCGGACGGTCCCGTGCACCACGCCGTCGGCCGCCACCGTCCGGGTGTACTCCGCGGAGCGGACCCACCAGCCGGCGGGTATCGCGACGGACTCGATCCCGGTCGCGCCGGCGGTGGGGACGGACGCGGCCCGGTGCTCGTACCCGAGGGCGGCCCAGTCCGGCTGCGCAGCGCCGTAGACATCGCCCACGAGCTCGTCGGGGAGCGCGAACGAGGACCGCCCGGTCGTCAGACCCTGCGCGCCGACCTGCCCGAACGGCCGGCCGTCGTACTCGGTCCGGGTGTCGGCGAGCAGCGCGCCCGCACCGTCGGTCTGGACGATCCGGCACGCCCGCTGGGCGAACCGCCCGGTGGGGTCGACGGCGTACTGCGTGTACGTGTGCAGCTGCCCGGTCGGCGCGGCCCCGGCCTCGAACGTGGACTCGACGGCCTCGGCGACGTTGCCCACGGCATCCCAGGCCAGCTGCTCGGTCACGACGCGGCCGACCGGCACTGCTCCGCCCTCGAGGACCTCGCGATCGGTCCGCACCAGCCGGGGGACCACCGTGATCGCGTCCGGGCTGTCGTCCACGCGCCACGTCTGCTCGATCCGGTGCAGCGGGAGCCCGGCGGCCAGCGGCGTGGAGGGCGCGGCGTCGTCCAGGCCGGCGGCGACCTCGAGCCGGAAGAGACGCCCGCGCACCGCGCGCAGCCGCCGCCGCTCCGCGGCCGTCCCGGGCTCCGCGCCGGTCGACGGGTCGACACCGGTGTGGAACCAGCGGGTGGTCAGCGCGGCAGCCACCCGGGCGTCGCCGTGCGTCAGCTCCTCGACGCGCCCGAACCCGCAGACCTCGCGCAGAACGGGGTCGTAGCGGCCCTCGTGGTACCGGAAGTCGGTGTCCGTCGCCTCCCCGGTGGTCGTCTCGGCGACGCGCACGCCGGCCACCACCGGCAGCACCAGCGGGAACGAGCTCGTCCACGCCTGCCCGGCCACTCGGTCGCGCTCCGACTCGCGGGCGGAGGTCGTGTACCGGATGGACGTGACCCGGCCCACCGAGTTGTCGATCGAGGTGAGCAGCCCCGGCCGGGCGCCCCCGAGGAGGTCGAGCGCGAACCAGCGGGCCCGTCCGGACGGCAGCGGCGTGCTCCACACGACGGCGGGGACGCCCGTGCCGAGCAGGTCCGCCACCCGGACGTCGTCCATGGCACCAGTCGGCAGGTGGCGCACCGTGCGCGGCGACTCGAACCCGTCGCCGGACCGGTTCGGCCACCAGGTGAGCGTGCCGTCGCCCAGCACGACGACGTCCGCGGACCCGTCGCCGTCGACGTCCACCACCAGCACGCGGGAGGGGTCGACGTCGAAGGGGAGCGTCGGTGCACCCGTCATCCGGACCGCGTCGCCGAACGTGCCGCGGCCGAGGTGCGGCCAGTAGGTGACCCCGGCGCCGTCCACCCGGACCACGTCGGGGGTGCCGTCCCCGGTCATGTCCGCCAGGTGCACGTGGGGGTCGGCGAGGTCGGCCGGGGGGCCGTTGGGAGTCTGCGGGACCACGTCGGGACGCTCCACCCAACCCGCCGCGTCCTCGGTGCGCCGGGCCAGCAGCAGCGCGCGCCCGTTGCTCCAGACCAGGTCGCCGAGACCGTCGCCGTCGAGGTCGACCAGGCGGGCCTGCGCCGCGCCGATCGCGACCGACGGGCCGCGCGTCCACGTGACGGGCCGCCCGAGGCCGTCGGCGCCGCGGGGCTGGTAGCCGCGGGCGGGGACGTCGGAGCGGACCAGGTCGGCGAACCCGTTGCCGTCCAGGTCGACGAGCGCGATGCCGGCCGCCGCGTCGGCGAGCTGCGGGAGCTCGCCGACCAGCCGGGGCCGTCCCCACGTCCCGGCCTCGTCGGGCCAGACGCGCGTGACCCCGCCCGGCGACACCTCGACCAGGTCGGGCAGACCGTTGCCGGTCCAGTCGAGCAGCTCGACCCGCGACCGGCGGTCGCCGGCGGCCCCCAGCCCGGGAGGTGCGGACCTCTCGTCGCGGCAGGGCACGGCGGTCAGCCTCGGGGCCGACGCCCCCGCGTACGCGAGGCGCAGCGGCGGAGCGTCCAGGCTGGAGGAGTCCGCCGCGACGCCCGTGAGCGTGACCGAGGCGAGCAACGACACGCCGCTCGGGTCGGCGGCGACGTACCCGAACGACCAGCGGCGCACGAGGGAGGCCTCGCCCGCGGGCGGCGCGGCCAGGTGCAGCTCGACGCTCGCGCAGCGTCGGTCGGTGACCAGCACGAACCCCGCGCGCGACCATCGCAGCACGTCGGGCCGCGGCTCGTGGTCGAGCCGCACCTCGAACGGGCCGTAGGCGACGGAGGCGAGGTACCGCTGCGCGCCGTCGGCCTCCCACGTGAGCTCCGCGGACGTGCCGAGGTTGTCCTCGATCCGCGCGAGCAGCCAGGTCAGAGGCACGCCGCCGACGCCGGGCACCCGGGACTCCGCGGACGTGCCGAGGTGGAAGCGCGTGCCGGACCGGTCGGTCGCGACGAACCCACCGGCGTCACCGGCGGCGGGGTCGGCGTGCGCGACGCGCCACTCCCCGGACTCCACCTCGGGCCGCAGGCCGGCCGCGGTCCGGAGCAGCGGGCCGGCGCCCGCGAGCACGAGGGTGTCGGTCTCGTCGTAGCGCGGCAGACCACCGGTCGTCGACCGGGTCAGGCTCGGCAGCGCGAGCGCCCAGCCGAGCCCGAAGGGACCGTTCGCCGCCGACGAGTCGTACCGCAGGGACAACCGGGGGCCGATGTCGTTCGGGCCGTTGGGCAGGTCGATCGGGACGACGAGCCCGCCGGTGCCGCTGGAGAGGTCCGGCGTGAAGGTCTCGCCGAGGCCGCCCGTGCCGCCCCCCTTGGGCAATGACGGGGTCTGCGTGGAGAAGCCGATCTCGGTGGGCATGACGGCCCCTCAGGCGCGCGGCGTGAAGGAGTAGCCGAGGACGAGCGCGATGTTGTCGACGGCGTCCAGGTCCAGCTCGCCGTCGACGACGAGCGCCGGGTTGTCCGCGGCGGTCACCTGGACCGACCACGGGCCGAGCGCCGAGGAGCCGATCGCCGCCCCCTGGCCCGCAGCGGTCAGCGCGGCCTGGAACGCGTCGGAGTCGACGACGCCGTCCGCGTCGCAGGTCACGGTCACGGGCTGACGTCCCGGGGGAGCGACCCGGAGCACCAGGCCCCCGGCGACGGCGTGCGGCGTCGACGCCACCGTCAGGCCGAGGCTGAGCAGCGTGGGTGCGTCCTCGGTCGCCGCGAAGTCCCCGCGACCCAGCTCCACGGCGAGCGTGCCGGTCTCGTAGAACGAGAAGAACGCGTCGGCGAACAGCCAGCGCAGCGGGAACGGACGCTGCCGCTCGTGCACCGCGGGAGCGGCCTCGAGCTCGGCGACCACCCGCTCGCGCAGGTCGAGGTCGAACCGCGCCTGGTAGGTGAACGTGAGCCGCACGTCGAGGATCGCCGCGAAGTCGAGGTCGTTGGCGGCCGGCGGGATGTCGAGCTCCCAGCTGGACGCGACGCCGGCGCCCTCGAAGACCGCACGGCGACGGGGGTCGGGAGAGACGATCAGGGCGTCGAGCCGCCGGTCGTAGTCGCTCAGCACCAGCGACTCCCGGTTCTGCACGCGGTGCTTGACCCCGTTGCCGCCCACGGGCCACAGCACCGACGGGACCCGGTAGTGCGAGATCCCGCTGTTGGTCAGCGTCCCGCTGAGGCCGCGCGCCGGCACGATGCCGTCGACCTCCACCTCGACCGCCACGATCCGGCCCGCGTAGGTGCCCGGGTAGGCGGAGTCGAAGTCCGCGAGCGCCGTCTGGAACTGCATGTGACCGGTGCGCCGCAGCTGCGTCTCGAACAGGTACGGGTAGCGGCTGGACAGGGAGATGGTCTGCCGGACGGGCTGCGGGTTCGGTGCGGTGGAGGTGATCAGCTGGTAGGTGAAGGACTGCACGTCCGCCAGGAGCGAGTCGGCGGCCAGCAGCCCGTGGACCGTCTGCGCCTGGTAGTCCGGCCGGATGATCGAGAGCTGCACGTCGTTCTCGAAGTTGTACGCGCGCTGCATCCGCTTGGCGATGTCCAGCGCCATCACCAGGTACCGCTGGGAGAGGTTGTTCATCGTCTCGCCCATCGCGTTCCAGACGTCGGGCGTGAACCTCTGCTGGTCGAAGGCGAGCAGCAGCTGCTGCGCCCCGGCCACGCGCACGCCGGCCGCCGCAGCACCCGCGGAGAACGCGGCGACGCGGGCCTGACCGGCGGCCCGCTCCTGCGCCGCCTGCACCCGCGCCGCGTCGAGCTCGTTCGCCTGCCGGTTCATCGAGTCGATCTCGTACTGGCGCTGCTGGCGCGCGGCCGTCAGGCTCTCCGCCGCGGCGAGCGTGCCGCGGTCGCCGGAGATCGAGTACGAGCCGGACATCATCTGGTCCGCCAGCTGGTTCAGCTGGGAGGCCTTCCCGTCCTGGCCGCCGGACAGCTGCGTCGAGAGCGCCTGGTGGACCACCCAGCTGGCGGACTTGCTCGCGTACTCGGCCGCGTTGGCCCGGGCGTCGGCCGCCCGCAGGTTCGCGGCGGCCTCGGCCGCCTGGTAGGCCGCGAGCTCGGCGCGCGCCGCATCCACCTGGCGGTCGGCCGCCTGCTTCTCGGCGGCGGCGAGCTGGACGTTCGCGGTCAGCTGCGTGCGCGTGAGGGTGCCGGAGTCGGCCTTCTCCCAGAACGAGATGGCGTCGCGCTCGGCGCCGATGGCCAGCTGGCTGAACGTGCCGGCCACCTGCTGGAGGTAGTCGAAGGTCCACAGGGGGACGTTGGCCGCCCAGTGACCCCAGAAGTCGAGCCCTCCGGCGATCTTCGCCAGCTGCGCCCACACGTCGAGGACCACGGCCGCGATCGCCGGGCTGACCGCGGCGGCGTCGATGTCGTCGGGCGCGTCGAGGTGGGCGATCACGGCCCGGGCCTGCGTCGCCGCCGGGGCCAGCCCCGCGACCGTGTACAGCGACGTGGCCGGCGCGGTGCCGTCCGAGCCGAGGACCTGCTGGTAGACGTCGAGGGCCCGGACCGGGTCGTCGGCGCGGAACAGCACGTTCCCCTGGTCGAGGTAGCACGTCGCCAGCCGGGCCCAGACGTACGGCGCCTCGGTCGTGGGGTTGAGGTACCGGTAGCCTGCCGCGGCGAGGTACCAGGACTGCGCCTGCTCGAACTCGCCCATCGCGTGGTGCGCCTCGGCCAGGCCCAGGGTGGTCTCGTAGTACCAGGCGTGCGCCAGCCCGATCGCGACGTCGGCCGGTCCGGCGGGCTGGATGAGCACGTCGTGCAGGACGTCGATGGCCCGGCGACCCTCGTAGACGGTGGCGAGGATGTCGGCGCCGTCGAGCGCCTTGCCCTCGGCCCACTTGAGGGTCTTGACGTCGTCCCCGACCTCGACCGCATAGAACCGGCGCGCCGCGGTCAGCTCGTCAGGAATGTCGACCACCGGGGTCGCGCTGATGACGTCCTTGACCTGCAGGTCGGTGCGCTCCAGCCGCAGCGCGACGGTGGGTGCCGCCTCCGCCCCGACGGCCCGCACGCGGCGCAGGCCCGGCACGTCGACGGCCGGCGCGGGGGCGTCCTTCTCCCCGAGCTGCTTGACGAAGTCGGCGTCGAGGCCGGCGGCGCGCTCCCGGAAGAACGTGGCGGACTTCGGGTTGCCGACGGACTCCAGCTGCCGGGCGACCTCGAGGTCGGCGGCGGCGAGGCTCGCGTCCCGGCCGACCTTGGCGGAGTGCAGCCCGAGCACCGGGCCGTCGTCCACCTCGGGCACCACGCGCGGCCGTACCCCGGCCGTCGGTTGCTCGACGGGGAGCAGGTTGAGGAACTCCGCGGCGTACGACGCCAGCGACGGCACCAGGTCCACCGCCAGCACGACCTGCTCCTCGTACGTCACCAGCGGGGCGAGCTGCGACCAGATGAGACGCCGGGCGGCCGTGTAGCCGTCGACGGCGTCGGTGTAGCGCCGTTGCCGGTGGGCGGTGGCGGCGGCGACCAGTAGGTCCTCGATCTGCCCGAGCACCGCGGTCGCGCCGGTCCGGACGCCGACCACCGCCTTGTTCCGCCGGAACGAGTAGGCGAGGTCGGTGTGCAGTGCAGCCATGACGGTGCCCCCTGGTTCACGGTGGTGGCGACGGTGCCACCGGTGATACCTCCAGGATCCTCGCGAGGCGGGCAGTGATACCCGCCTCGACCGAGTTCACCCCCTAGGCGAGCAGGTCCGCCGCGTGCACCCCCGCCGCGGCGGCCGCGAGGAACGCGGCGGGGTCCTGCTCGAGGCCACGGCCCATCGTCGACAGCCGCACCGGGCTGCCCGCGAGCGCGCCCAGCAGGTCGGCCCCGGCGGGGACCTCGACCAGGCGGTGCCGCGACCGCAGCGTCGCCGCCTGGTCCCGGACGCGCTGCCCGAGCTCGCCGTCGAGCAGCGGGACCACCACGTCCGCCGACGCCAGCGCGACGCGCCCGTACGCGGTCAGCGAGTGGTGCGAGACCCCGAGGTGCCGTTCGCGGGCGTYGGCGCCCGAGACCCGCAGCGAGGCGACCGGTCGGCCCCCCAGGGCGGCGGCGGCGTTGACCGCCTCGCCCGCGGCCACGCCGGAGAAGCCCCAGCGGGTCCCGGTGCCGAGGTTGCCGGGCCCCTGCGCGACCACCACGAGGTCCGCGCCGACCACATGCCGGGCCGCCAGCAGCCCGGTGTGCACCGTCACGGCCTCGAGGTCGCCGCCGAACGACTGCCCGGTGGTCACGCAGGCGTCGATCCAGCCGGCCGAGCGCATGCCCGCGACCGTCCGGGAGAACCACGCCGGCAGCGCGCCTCCGTCGGTCATCACGTAGGCGACCCGCGGGGGCACGCGACCGGCGCGCGCGGCGGCGGACCGCGCGCCGGCGACGATCGCGGGCAGCGCCGAGTGCAGGTCCGCGACGACGACGGGCAGGCCGTCGAGGTCGTCGGCGTCGCGCAGCAGCTCGTGGTGCGGGGACTCCTGGTCGTCGACGCCCAGGACCATCGCCTGCAGCGGGGTGTACCGGGCCTTCACCAGGTGACCGGGCCCGGCGGGCGGGTCCGCGGGCGGTCGGTCGGGCAGGGCGATCACCAGGGCGTACCCGCCGGTGCCCAGCCCGCGCGCCAGGGCGGACACGTTGAGCAGGACCCGGTCGCCGATCTCCGGGCTGCCGACCAGCGACGGGAACGCCAGCGCACGGACGGTGTCGCCGGCGGTCGCCGTGCCGACGGGAGCCTCGAGCTCCACCGTCACCTCGGCCGCACCGGGCCACGTGGCCCCGAGCGACACCACGACACCCGCACGCCACGTGATCACGCGACCACGCTACCGGCCACTACGGTGGTCCCCGATGGCCGTCCAGATCGCCCCCGCCGAACGCCTGCTCAACCTCGTCATCGCCCTGGTCAACACCTCGGGCCGGATGACGAAGGAGCAGGTGCGCACCAGCGTGGCCGGGTACCAGGAGGCGCCGTCCGACGACGCCTTCGAGCGGATGTTCGAGCGTGACAAGGACACCCTGCGCGACCTCGGCATCCCCATCCTCACGGTCACCGACGCCGGCCACGGCGACGACATCGGCTACCGCGTGGACCTCGACGCGTACGCGCTGCCGCCGCTGGACCTCACGGCGGCCGAGCTCGGCGTGCTGGCGATGGCGGCGCAGGTCTGGCAGGACCAGTCCGTCCGCGCCGACACGACGCGCGCGCTCACCAAGCTGCGCGCGGTCGGCGAGGCGCCGGAGTCCACCGACCTGGTCGCCGGGCTCGCGCCGCGGGTCCGCGCCGGCGGGGGAGCGTTCGGCCCGCTGGTCGACGCGGTGCAGGCGCGCCAGGCCGTCCGGTTCACCTACCGGGCGGCGACCACGGGCGAGGTCCGCGAGCGCACCGTCGAGCCGTGGAAGCTGCTCGCGCGCCGTGGCGGCTGGGTGCTCGTCGGCCGCGACCGGGACCGGGGCGCCAGCCGGTCGTTCCGGCTGAGCCGCGTCGAGGGCGCCGTGCGCACGGTCGGCGAGCCGGGGTCGTTCACGGCGCCGAGCGCGCAGGAGCTGACGGACGCGCTGCGGACCTGGGGGAGCGGGCCGGAGCGCATCGCGACCCTGGCCGTGCTCCCCGAGCGCGCCAGCGCCCCCCGGGCGCGTGCCGTGCCGCAGCCCGCCGACGACCAGGACTGGTCGACCGAGCCCCTCCTGGCCCATCGCGACCTCGTGCACGTGCCGTTCCGCGCCGAGTGGGAGCTCGCCGAGGAGCTGGTCGGCTACGGCGACGCGGTCGTCGTCCTCGCCCCCGCCGGCCTGCGCGACTCGGTCCTGCACCTGCTGCGCACGGCCGCGACGCTCGACCAGGGGGTGCGGACCGATGCCTGAGCGCGCCAGCGACCGGCTCCTGCGGATGCTCGGAATGATCACCTACCTGGACCGGCACGACGACGTCTCGGTCGAGGCGATCGCGTCGCAGTTCGGCGTGAGCACCCGGCAGGTGATGGACGACATCGACACCCTGTGGGTCACCGGCACGCCCGGCTACTACCCGCACGACCTCATCGACTTCGACGCTGCCTCGTACGAGCAGGGCGTGGTCCGCCTCACCGAGTCCCGCGGGATGACCCGGCCGCTGCGCCTCGGGGCACGGGAGGCCGTCGCGCTCGTCGCCGCCCTGCGGGCCGTCGACGCGGCGCTCGGGGACGCGCTGGACCCTGAGCGCGCCGCGGTGCTGCGCTCGGCCCTGGCGAAGCTCAGCGCCGCCACGGGTGACGCGGCGGCCGCCGTCGACGTCCAGCTCGCGGTCGACGCGGCTCCCGACGTGGCCGCCGCGGTCGCCACGGCCTTGCGGCACGGTCGCCGGCTCCACCTGCGGTACGTGAACGCGTCCGACGTGACGACCGAGCGCGACGTGGACCCGATCCGGCTGGTCACGGACGACGAGCGCTCGTACCTGCTGGCCTGGTGCCTGCTCGTCGACGGGGAGCGCCTGTTCCGGGTGGACCGCGTGCTCGCGGCCACGGTGCTCGACACGCCGAGCGTGGACCACCAGGTGCCCGAGGGCGCCGACGTCTTCTCCCCGGGCGCCGAGGGCGAGCTGGTGACCCTCCACCTGACCAGCCGCGCGCGGTGGGTCGCCGAGACGACGCCGGTCGACGCGGTGCGCAACCTCGACGACGGCTCGTTCGAGGTGGACCTGCGGGTCGTGCAGCACGCGTGGCTGCGGCACCTGGTGCTCCAGGTCGCCGACGACGTGCTCGACGTCCGGCCGGCACGGATCGCGCAGGAGGTGGCGGCGGCCGCCCGGGCGGCGCTGCGCGCGTACGGGGAGGTGGGCTGACCGTGCTGTGGTTCTCGGTCTGGACGGTCCTCGTCCTCGCGACCCTGGTCGGGGCGTTCCTGCTCGGCCGGCGGCTCTGGCGGTCGGGCCTGGCGCTCGGCCGCGAGCTCTCGCGCGCGGCGGACGTCGCGGCCCAGCTGGCGGACCGGGTGGACGAGCTCAAGGCCGCGCGCGGCGAGGTCGAGACCGGGCCGACCCTCTTCGCCGACCCGGAGCCGCTCCAGGCCCGGGTCGCGGAGCTGCGCGCCGCGGCCGCCGAGCGCCGGGTCGAGCGCGAGGTACGGAGGACCGCGACGCGGCTGCGCTGGCGCGCCTACTGGAGCTGACGTGGTGAGCACTCGACACCCAGGTGGCGCGGGTAGGATCGCACGGTCATCGACAATCCGACGGAGGACCCCGACGTGATCCGAAACCTGAGCGCATGGCACGTGCTGATCGTGCTGCTCGTGGTCGTCCTGCTGTTCGGCGCGAAGCGGCTGCCCGACCTGGCCAAGAGCGTGGGCCAGTCGATGAAGATCTTCAAGCACGAGGTCCAGGACCTGAAGACCGAGGACGCCCCGGCGACCACCACCCCCGTCGGCGTCCCGCCGGCCGGCGTCACCCCCGTGGTCGTCACCCCCGTGGTGCCGACCGTGGCAGAGCCGCAGCTCAGCACCCCCGTGCGGCCCGTCGACGAGCCGTCCGAGGGCAACGCCCCGCCGAAGGCCTGACCGTCCTGTGAATGCCCGCCGCGGGGATGAGCCCGGCGGCCGGATGCCGCTGCGAGCACATCTGGTCGAGCTGCGCCGCCGCGTGTTCCTCGCGGCCATCGGCGTCGTCGTCGGCGCGGCCATCGGCTGGTTCCTCTACGACCCGGTCTTCACGGCCCTGCAGCATCCCCTGGTGAACGTCGCGGAGCAGCGCGGCAGCCTCATCGCGCTGAACTTCTCGGGCATCGCCACGTCGTTCGACATCCAGGTGAAGGTCTCCTTCTTCCTCGGCGTGATCCTGTCCAGCCCCTGGTGGCTCTACCAGTTCTGGGCCTTCGTCACGCCCGGCCTCAACCACAAGGAGCGGGTCTACGCGTTCGGCTTCCTCGGGGTCGCCGTGCCGCTGTTCCTGGCCGGCGCCCTCGTCGCCTGGTGGGCGCTGCCCAACGCCGTCCGGCTGCTGACCGAGTTCACGCCGACCGGCGCCACCAACCTCATCGACGCGCAGACGTACCTCGGCTTCGTCATGCGGCTCATGCTGGCGTTCGGCATCGCGTTCCTGCTGCCCGTCGTGATGGTCGCGCTGAACTTCGCCGGCATCGGCACCGCGGCGACGTATCGAAAAGCATGGCGGTGGGCCGTGATGATCGCGTTCGTGTTCGCGGCCGTGATGACGCCGACGCCCGACGCGATGACGATGCTCGCGGTCGCGCTGCCCATCTGCGGCCTGTACTTCGTCGCGCTCGGCGTCTGCGTGCTGCACGACCGTCGGGTGGACCGGCGTCGGGTCGCCGCCGGCTTGCCTCGCCTCGACGGGACGATGGACGACGAGCCCGGCGGGGCGACCGCGTGATCCACCTGGGCGTCGTGGTCAACCCGACGGCCGGCCGGGGTCGGGGGACGCAGGCGGGCCGCCGGGTCCACGAGCTCCTGCGGGAGCGCGGGCACAAGGTCGAGGACCTGTCGGCGGCGACCCTCGCACAGGCCACGGACCGCGCCCGGGCCGCGGCGGTGCAGGGGCTCGACGCGCTGGTCGTGGTCGGCGGCGACGGCATGGTGCACCTCGGCGTCAACGTCGTGGCGGGCACCGGTCTGCCGCTGGGCATCGTCGCGGCCGGCACAGGCAACGACATCGCCCGCACGCTCGCGCTGCCCCGCGGGGACGTCGAGGCGTCGGTCGCCGCGATCGAGCACGGCCTCCTGGACGGCCCGCGACGGGTCGACGCGGTGCGCGTGGGCTCACCGGAGCACGCGGCGCACGAGTGGTACCTCGGCGTGCTGAGCTGCGGGTTCGACGCCGCGATCAACGCGCGCGCCAACGAGATGACCTGGCCCAAGGGCTCCGGACGCTACGTGCGGGCGCTCGCCGCGGAGCTCGGCCGGTTCCGCCCGTTCGGCTACCGGGTGACGCTGGACGACTCCGTCTGGGAGTCGGCGGGGACGCTGGTCGCGGTCGCCAACATCCCCTGGATCGGTGGCGGCCTCAAGATCGCGCCGGACGCGCAGGTCGACGACGGTCTGCTCGACGTCGTGGTCGCCGGCCCGTTCAGCAAGGCGGGMGTCGTGAAGATCTTCCCCGGCATCTACCAGGGCAAGCACGTCGGCCACCCGTCGGTCGAGGTCCGGCGCAGCCGGTCCGTCCTCATCGAGCCGGTCACCGAGCTCGGAGCCGTCCCGCCCGCGGCCTTCGCCGACGGCGAGCGCATCGGACCCCTCCCGTTGCGGGTCACGGTCGACCCCGGGGCGTTGTCCGTCCTCTGCTGAGCGCGGCGCGCCCGCCACCTTCCGACGGTGTGCCTAGGGTGTGCCTGTGGTGTCCCGCTCCCGCAAGACCGGCCCGCCGTCCCCGCCCGAGGCTGAGCCCTCGCCCGCCGAGCGGTTCGCCGCCGCCCGTCGCCGGGCCGAGGTCGACCGCAGCGAGCTCGGCCAGTTCCGGGAGCTGCTGGGCTTTCCCCTCGACGAGTTCCAGGTCGAGGCGTGCCTGGCGCTCGAGCGGGGGAGCGGCGTGCTGGTGGCGGCCCCGACGGGTGCCGGGAAGACGGTCGTCGGGGAGTTCGCCGTGCACCTGGCGCTCGCGTCCGGCCGCAAGGCGTTCTACACGACCCCCATCAAGGCGCTGTCCAACCAGAAGTACGCCGACCTCGTGCGCCGCTACGGCGCGGACAAGGTCGGGCTGCTGACGGGCGACACGACCATCAACGGGGAGGCCCCGGTCGTCGTGATGACCACCGAGGTCCTGCGCAACATGCTCTACGCGGGCTCGCCGACGCTGCAGGGGCTCGGCTTCGTCGTGATGGACGAGGTGCACTACCTCGCGGACCGGTTCCGCGGACCCGTGTGGGAGGAGGTGATCATCCACCTGACCGACGACGTGCAGCTGGTCTCCCTGTCCGCCACCGTGTCCAACGCCGAGGAGTTCGGGGACTGGCTGGCCACCGTGCGCGGCGACACGACCGTGGTGGTGAGCGAGCACCGCCCGGTCCCGCTGGGGCAGCACGTCCTGGTACGCGGCGAGCTGCTCGACCTGTACGCCGGGCACGTGGATCCCACCGCGCCGGGCGTCGACCCCCCGATCAACCCGGACCTGACGCACCTGCTGCGGCGCAGCAACCGCGAGGAGCAGGGTCCGCCGCGCCGCGGCCCGCACGACCGGGGTCACCGCGGCCGACCCGGCGGCGGCAGGCCGGGCGGCGGGCGCCCGACGCCCCGGTTCGCGGTCGTCGACGCGCTCGACCGCGACGGGCTGCTGCCGGCGATCGTGTTCATCTTCTCCCGTGCCGGCTGCCAGGGCGCCGTGCAGCAGTGCCTGGCCGCCGGGGTCCGGCTGACCACACCCGCGGAGTCGTCGGAGATCCGGCGGGTCGTCGAGGAGCGGTGCGCCGCCGTGCCGCCCGAGGACCTCGACGTGCTGGGGTACTGGGAGTTCAGCGACGCGCTGTCGCGTGGGGTCGCCGCGCACCACGCGGGGATGCTGCCGCTGTTCAAGGAGACCGTCGAGGACCTCTTCTCCCGCGGCCTGGTCAAGGTGGTGTTCGCCACCGAGACGCTCGCCCTCGGGGTCAACATGCCCGCGCGCTCGGTCGTCATGGAGAAGCTGGTCAAGTGGGACGGCTCGAACCACGTCGACGTGACGCCGGGGGAGTACACGCAGCTCACCGGGCGGGCGGGGCGCCGGGGCATCGACACCGAGGGCCACGCGGTGGTCGTCGCCCACCCGGGCCTCGACCCGGTGCAGCTGGCCGGCCTCGCGTCCAAGCGTCTGTACCCGCTGCGGTCGAGCTTCCGCCCCACGTACAACATGGCCGTCAACCTGGTCGCGCAGGTGGGCCGGGACCGCGCGCGCGAGGTGCTCGAGACGTCGTTCGCGCAGTTCCAGGCCGACCGGGGCGTGGTGGGCCTCGCCAGGCAGGCACAGGGGCACGCGGAGGCCCTGGAGGGGTACGCCCGCGCGATGGTGTGCCACCAGGGCGACTTCGCCGAGTACGCCGCCCTGCGCCGGGAGATCGCGGCCCGGGAGAAGGACCTCACCCGCGCCGAGGCGTCGGCCCGCCGGGCCGAGGTCGCGCGCACGCTCGAGGGGCTGCGCGTCGGCGACGTGCTCGAGATCCCCGTCGGTCGGCGCTCCGGCCATGCGGTCGTGATCGACCCGGGCGGCGAGCCGGGCTTCGACGGTCCGCGCCCGACGGTCCTGACCGTCGACCGCCAGGTGCGCCGGCTCACGGTCGCCGACGTCGGGACGGGCGTGAGCACGGTGGGGTTCCTGCGCGTGCCCAAGGGCTTCACCGCCCGTGTCCCGTCGGCTCGACGGGACCTGGCCGCGGCTCTGCGGTCGGCCGTCGGCGCCGACCGGGGACCCACCCGGCGCGACCGGCCCAAGGGCGGCCAGCGGGCCGCCGCCGACGACGCGGAGATCGCCGCCCTGCGCCGCCGGCTGCGCGCGCACCCCTGCCACGACTGCCCCGACCGCGAGGAGCACGCCCGCTGGGCGGAGCGGTGGGCGCGGCTGGCGGGGGAGCACGACGCGCTGGTCGCCCGGATCGCCGGGCGGACCGGCTCCATCGCCGCCGTCTTCGACCGCATCTGCGACGTCCTGCAGCGCCTGGGCTACCTGGAGCAGACCGACGACGCCGGCCGCAGCGCGCTGCAGGTCACCGACGACGGCCGTTGGCTGCGCCGGATCTACGCGGAGAACGACCTGCTCCTGGCCGAGTGCCTGCGACGGGGCGTGTTCGACGAGCTCGACGTCCCCGGCCTGGCCGCCGCGGTCTCCACGCTCGTCTACCGCTCGCGTCGGGACGACCAGGGCGAGCCGCGCATCCCGGGCGGGCCGAACAGCCGCCTCGGGGTGGCCCTCGACGCGACGGTGCGGGCCTGGTCGGAGCTGGACGACCTCGAGACGGCGCACAAGGTCGAGACGATCCAGCCGCTCGACGCGGGCCTGGTCGAGGCCGTGCACAGGTGGGCCGCCGGACGCAGCCTGGACGTCGTGCTCAAGGGCAGCGAGCTGTCCGCCGGCGACTTCGTGCGCTGGTGCAAGCAGGTCATCGACGTGCTCGACCAGGTGTCCCAGGCGGCTCCGCACCAGCGTGTCCGGGACACGGCACGGCAGGCCGTCGAGGCGTTGCGGCACGGGGTCGTGGCCTACTCGTCGGTCTAGCGCGGTGACCTGGCCCGGTGTGGCGGCCTGACCTGCCCTATCGTGTGCCGATGTGAGCTCGACCCTCTATCGCCACGGCGCCGTCCACACCTCCGCCGACCCGTTCGCCGAGGCACTGCTCGTCGAGGACGGCACGGTGGTCTGGCTCGGGGCGGACGACACGGCCGACGGGATGGTCTCCCGGGCGGACGAGGTGATCGACCTCGACGGCGCCCTGGTGGCTCCTGGCTTCGTCGACGCGCACGTCCACGTGCTCGAGACCGGGCTCGCCCTCGAGAGCGTCGACCTGACGCCCGAGGGCGGCGTGCACTCGCTCGCCGACGCCCTCGAGGCGGTGCACCGCGCAGCCCGCGACGTGCCGGACGGCTCCCCGGTCCTCGGCTTCGGCTGGGACGAGCTGCGCTGGCCCGAGGGTCGACCGCCGACGCGCGAGGAGCTCGATGCCGCAGCCGGCGGCGCGCCCGTCTACCTGGCGCGCGTCGACGTGCACTCGGCCGTCGTCTCGAGCGCCCTGTCCCGCGACGCCGGGCTCGATCGGCTGCCGGGCTGGAGCTTCGACGGCCGCGTCGAGCGCGACGCCCACCACGCCGCCCGCGAGGCCGCCCGCACGGTCTCCCCGGAGCGCCGGACCGCCCTGTACCGCCGTGCGCTCGAGCACGCCGCGGCGCGCGGGGTCGTCTCGGTGCACGAGCACAGCGCGCCCTCGATCGACACGCGCGCCGGCCTGGTCGAGCTGCTCGAGCTCACCGCCGACCCGCGCGACGGGCTGCCGCACCTCGCCGCCTACCGTGGCGAGCAGTGCGTGACGGTCGACGACGCGCGGGAGATCCTCGCGGCGATCCCCGGGCTCACGGGGATCGGCGGCGACCTCAACGTCGACGGCTCGCTCGGCTCCCACACCGCCGCTGTCCGGGCTCCCTACGCCGACGCCCCGGGCGACGACGGCGTGCTCTACCTGACCGCCGAGCAGATCTGCAACCACCTCACGGCCGTGACGCGCGCCGGGGTGCAGGGCGGCTTCCACGTCATCGGCGACCGCGCCATGGACGAGCTGCTGCTGGGGCTCCGGGCGGCGGTCGACGTCGAGGGTCCCGACGCCATCGCGCGGATGGGCCACCGCCTCGAGCACGCCGAGATGGTCGACGCACCGACGCTCGCCGCCCTCGTGCTGCTGGGCGTCCAGCTCAGCGTCCAGCCCGCGTTCGACGCGGCATGGGGAGGGGCCGACGGCATGTACGCCACCCGCCTCGGGGCAGGCCGTGCCGCGGCCCTGAACCCGTTCGCGGACCTCGCCGCCGCCGGCGTGCCGCTGGCCTTCGGGTCCGACTCGCCCGTGACCTCCGTGGACCCGTGGGCCGGCGTCCGGGCGGCGGTGCAGCACCACGCGAGCGACCAGCGGATCTCGGCGCGGGCGGCCTTCCGCGCCTCGACGCGCGGCGGCTGGCGGGTCGCGGGACTCGACCACACAGGCGCCGGCGAGCTGCGGGTGGGCTCCCCGGCGCACCTGGCCGTCTGGCGCGCGGAGCGGCTGACGGTCCAGTCGGCCGAGGGCAGCTTCTCGTCGTGGAGCACCGACGCGAGGGCGGGCATCCCGCTGCTGCCGGACATGTCGCCGGACGCGCAGCCGCCCACCTGCCTGCGCACGGTCCGCGGCGGAGTCGTCCTGCACGACACGTTCTAGTTCTGGACGCTCGTCCGAGTGGGTGAATTCCGCGAGCTCCGCGGAGTGCTCGTGAGCGACCGGAACCGCCCGCTTCCACCTGTTCCCACGACACGCGCGACGACACGCCGAGCCGAACGGTACAGACAGGACCGATGGTGCGCGGGTGACCTGCAGGGACGGCTCCGACCTGCATCGACGCGACCTTGACAGGCCTGTGGATCTCGGTAGGTTCCTCAGGAGATCCACCGCTGAGACATGCCCACCGACGACGTCGGGCCTGTCGGATGCGGTCGGGGTAGGGCTCCGACCGGGCCCGCGTGTTCAGTAGACAACGGTCCGTGCGCCTGCACGCCGACCGGTACGAAGGACACGCGGGCCRGTCGGTCGGACCTCAGCCGGCTGACGTACCCTCCTGGGGTGCCCGCCCGTGAACCCGCCCGCTGGTGGACTCTCGTCCTCGCCGTCGCGGGCGGCGTGCTCACCCGCCTCGCGTTCCCCGCACCCGGCTGGTGGGGTGCCGCCTTCGTCGGCGTCGCGCTCCTCTTCCTCGCCTTCCGCCGTGACAGCGCGCGCTGGAACGCCCTGGTCGGGCTGGTCTGGGGACTGTCGTTCGTCGCCCCCCTGATCACGTGGGCCGACGAGGCCGTGGGCCAGGTGCCGTGGATCGCGCTGAGCACCCTGGAGGCGCTCATGTTCGCGCTGCTCGGCGCGGCGTGGGCCTGGGCCCGTCGCGGCAACGCGGTGTGGCGCAGCGCCGGCCTGCAGGTGGTGGTGTTCACGATCCTGTTCGTCGCGACGGAGGAGCTGGCCGCCGCGTGGCCGTTCGGCGGCTTCCCGTGGGGGCGGCTCGCGTTCTCCCAGGCCGACTCCCCGCTGGCGCCCCTGGCGTCCCTCGGCGGCACCCCGCTCCTGACCGGTGCGGTCGTGGCGGTCGGTGTCCTGCTGGCCGTCGTGCTGCTCTCCGCACGCCGCCTGTACGTCGGCCGGCTGGTCGTCGCGACCCTCGTCGCCGCGGCGATCCTGGTGCTCGGCCTGGTGATCCCGCTGGACACGCAGGCGCAGACGGGCACCCTGCGCATCGGCGCGGTCCAGGGCAACGTCCCCGGCACCGGCCTGGACGCCTTCGGGCAGCGCCAGGCCGTGCTGAACAACCACGTCAAGGGCACGGTCAAGCTGCTCGACCAGGTGGAACCGGGTGAGCTCGACATCGTCCTGTGGCCGGAGAACGGGACCGACATCGATCCGCAGGCCGACCAGGTCGCGGCCGCCCTCATCGACGGCGCCGCGCGCCTGGTCGACGCGCCCATGCTCGTCGGCACCGTGCAGTACCCGCCCAGCGGTGGCCGGTACAACACCGCGGTGCTGTGGGAGCCGGGCGTCGGGGTCACCGCCACGTACACCAAGCAGCACCCGGCGCCGTTCGCGGAGTACATCCCCATGCGCTCGTTCGTCCGGCACTTCTCCTCGGCCGTGGACCTGGTGACCCGGGACATGATCGCCGGCACCCAGCCCGGCTACATCCCGCTCGAGTCGGAACGCCTCGGGCGGACCGTCGGCATCGGCGACGTCATCTGCTTCGAGGTGGCCTACGACGACATCGTGCGCGAGGCGGTGCGGTCCGGGGGAGAGGTGCTGGTGGTCCAGACGAACAACGCGTCGTTCGGCGTGTCCGACGAGTCGACCCAACAGCTCGCCATGTCCCGGATCCGGGCGATCGAGCACGGCCGCGCGACCGTGCAGATCTCCACGGTCGGGGTCAGCGCCGTCATCGAGCCCGACGGTGTGGTCAGCCAGCAGACCGACCTCTTCACCGCCGCGCAGATGGTGGCTAACCTTCCTCTGCGCGACACGCTGACGCCCGCGACGCGGCTGGGTTCGTGGCCCGCATGGATCATCGACGCCCTCGCGGTGTGCGCGGTGCTCGCCGGTGCGGCCGGGGCTCACCGTGTCCGTCGCTCCGACCGGAACGAGACAGCATGACCTCCCCGCAGCGTGTGCTGGTCGTCGTCCCCACGTACGACGAGCGCGAGAACCTGCCGGGCGCCCTCGAGCGCCTGCGCACGCACGTCCCCGACGCCGACGTCCTGGTGGTCGACGACGGCTCGCCCGACGGCACCGGTGAGCTCGCGGAGAGGATCGCCGAGCGGGAGACCGCCCAGGACGGGTCCCGCCGCATCCACGTCCTGCACCGGGCCGGCAAGCTCGGCCTGGGCACCGCCTACGTCACCGGCTTCGGCTGGGCGCTGGAACGCGGGTACGACGTCGTCGTCGAGATGGACGCGGACGGCTCGCACCGGGCGCAGGACCTGCCCCGCCTGCTCGACGCCATCACCGACGCCGACCTGGTGCTCGGCTCGCGGTGGGTGCCCGGGGGCACGGTGCTCAACTGGCCGATGAGCCGGCACATGCTCTCGCGCGGGGCGAACACGTACACGCGCCTGATCCTCGGCATCCCGCTGCGCGACGCGACGGGTGGCTTCCGCGCCTACCGGGCCGGCCTGCTCGGCGAGCTGGGCCTGGGCGACGTCGCGTCGCAGGGGTACTGCTTCCAGGTCGACATGGCGTGGCGCGCCGTGAGGTCGGGCGCCCGGGTCGTCGAGGTGCCCATCACGTTCGTCGAGCGCGAGCTGGGCCACTCGAAGATGAGCCGGGGCATCGTGATCGAGGCCCTGGTCAGCGTGACCCGGTGGGGGATAGCAGAACGCTCCCGCCGTGTGGCGGGAGCGTTCCGTCGTTCGAAGGGCTGAGAGCCCGTCAGGCGCTGCGGCGCAGCTTGCCCGAGCGGAGCAGGTCCAGGCGCTCGTCCAGCAGCTCCTGGAGCTCGCCGACCGTGCGGCGCTCGAGCAGCATGTCCCAGTGGGTGCGCGGCGGCTTGCCGGCCTTCACCTCGGGCTTGGACGCGTCACGCAGGAGCGCCTCCTCGCCGCACCGGCACTCCCACACCACCGGGACGTCGGCCTCGACCGAGAACGGCAGGATGATGGTGTGCCCGTTGGGGCAGTCGTAGTGAGCCTGGAGCCGGGGGGCGAACTCAACGCCGTCCTCGGTCTCCATGCTGTGGGACCCGATGCGCATGCCGCGCAGGGACCGGTTTGCCATCTTGGGGAACCTCCGTGCCGTTGTACGGCCGTCGAGAGTGAGAACTTCCACCGATGTCAACGGTGGTCGCCCCTCCAGTGTTCCAGGTCGACGTGAAGGTCTGGTGAACACCGGTGGTGCACAGCGGAGAGGCTTAGGGTTGCCCGGGTGAGCATCCCCGCGCCGCAGGCGCCCGCGACCACCTCTCCAGCCTCCCGCACCTCAGCCGAGATGTCCTTCCGACAGCTCGGTGACAGCGGCCTCGTCGTGTCCGTGGCGGGCCTCGGGTGCAACACGTTCGGTGCCACGCTGCATCCCGACGGCGTTCCCGCCCTGGTGGCGGCGGCTCTGGACGCAGGCATCACCTTCTTCGACACCGCCGACGTGTACGGCGGAGTCCCCGGGCAGAGCGAGGAGCTGCTGGGCGCGGCCCTGGGCTCGCTCCGCGACGAGGTCGTCGTCGCCACCAAGTTCGGCATGGACACCGGCGGGCTCAACGGGCCCGACTGGGGCGTCCGCGGCTCCCGGCGGTACGTGCGCCGCGCGGTCGAGAGCTCCCTGGGCCGGCTGGGCACGGACCACATCGACCTGCTCCAGATGCACGCGCCGGACCCGGTGACCCCGATCGAGGAGACCCTCGCGGCGCTCCACGAACTGGTGTCCGAGGGCAAGGTCCGGTACATCGGCTCGTCGAACTTCGCGGCGTGGCAGGTGGTCGACGCGGACTGGGCCGCCCGGAGCGCCGGCGCGACACCCTTCGTGTCCGCGCAGAACCGGTACAACCTGCTGGACCGAGGGGCCGAGGCCGAGCTCGTCCCGGCGCTGGAGCAGACCGGGGTCGGCCTCATCCCGTTCGTGCCGCTGGCCTCCGGGCTGCTCACGGGCAAGTACCGGCGCGACGAGAAGGCGCCCGAGGGCAGCCGGCTGACCCGCATACCAGAGCGGCTGGCGCGGGCGGACTTCGACCGGATCGACGCCCTGGCCGCGCTGGCCGGCGAGTGGGGGATCGACCTGCCGACCCTCGCGCTGGGCGGCCTCGCGGCCCAGCCGGCCGTGGCGACGGTCATCGCCGGCGCGCGCACGCCCGAGCAGCTCCGCGCCAACGTCGCGTCGATCGCCTGGGAGCCCACCCTGGAGCAGCTGGCCGCGATCGACGAGGCGGCGCCCGGTCCGACCGCCTGAGCTCACCACTCGAGGACCCGCGCGCGGTTCGCGCCGAGGGCGACGACGGCCCACACGCGGACCCCGTGGTCGTCGGCCGCCTCCCGCAGCGCGGGCACCCACGAGGCCTCGAACGCCCCGCGGTCCCCGCCTGCCGCGCGCACGCAGACGACGACCACGGAGCCACCGGGGGCGTCGGCCGCGATGACCGAGGCGAGGACGGACATGAGCTGACGGGCGACCGCGCGATCCGCCCGCAGCGGGACGTCGGTGATCGGCAGCACCAGCGGGAGCGTGCGGTCCGACCCGTCCAGCAGCAGGAACCAGAGCGCGGGAGGCCCGGCCCGCTCGGGACCGACCAGGTCGAGCGCGACGGCCAGCGCGTCGCCGGCCGATCCGAGCTGGGCACCGGGCGGGTCGGGGAGATCGTCGTCCGGCCCGTCGTCGTCGACGAGCCACGGCTCGTCGCCCCAGGAGTCGTGCTCGTCGTCGTCCCAGTCGTCCTCGAACCAGCCGTGGTCCACGTTCTCCGCCATGCGGCCAGAGTGGGCCGTGTGCGGCCCGTGGGACGGCGGGGCCGGCCTTCTGTGGACGCGGGCCTGCCCGGCCGGGCTGGGGGCGGCTCAGGCCAGGTGCGACGAGATGGCCTCGACCACCAGGGCGTGGTCGTCGGCCTGGGGGAGGCCCGAGACGGTCACGACGCCCACCACGCCCACGTCACGCACGCGGACCGGGAACGCGCCGCCGTGCGCCGCGAACTGCTGCAGGGGCAGGTCGTGCTGCACCGTGAACGTGGTGCCGGCCGCCTTCGCGCGCAGCCCGACCACGAACGAGGATGCGCCGAACCTCTCGACCACCCGCACCTTGCGCTCGACCCAGCTGTCGTTGTCCGGCGTGGTCCCGGGCCGCGCCGCGTGGAACAGCTGCTGGGTGCCGCGGCGGATGTCGACCGTCACGGGCAGGTCCCGCTCCTGGGCGAGCTCGACCAGCAGGCAGCCGAGGCGCCACGCGTCGTCGTTGCTGAAGCTGCTGAAGACGAGGTCGTGCTCCTGCTGCTCGACCTGGGCGATCGTGCCGACGATGTCATCGAGGGTGCTCATGGCGTCATCGTGGCACGGGGGCCTCGGAGCCCAGGGGAGGGACCCCGAAGTTGCCGTCGAACATGTGTTCGGGGTCGTACACGGCCTTGAGGCGACCGATGCGGTCCAGCGTCCGCGGCGGGAAGACCTCGGTGAGTCGGTCGGGGGACTGGTTCGTCTCGAAGCTCAGGTAGACGCCCCGCAGGTGGGGGGCGAGGCGGTCCCACCAGGCGTCGATCCGGGCGCGACGGCTGGGCCGGGCGGACGCGAAGAGCGAGAAGTTCTGGGTCCGGTGGGCGTAGGCCGTGGCGTCCGGGTCGACGTCGTTGACCGCGCCGCCCACCGCGCGCAGCTGGATCATGTCGGCGTCGCCGTCGGTCACCAGCTCGCCGAGCAGCGCGGCGAGCGCGGGCGTGACGTGCTCGACCAGCCCGCCGCGGGCCGCCGAGTCCGCGCCGCCGGTGTGCTCGCCGTGGTGGGCGGTGACGACCGCGGCGTAGGGGAGCAGCTGCGCCTGCTGCTGGAGCACGGGCGCCAGGTCGAGGAACCGCTCGAGCTCGACGATGGCGGCCTCGGTGTCGTCGTCCGCCCACACGATGATGGCGTAGCCGACGGCCGGGTTGCTCCCGCGGGGCGGCACCAGGGTCAGGAAGCTGGTGAGCCGGCGCGGGGCGTTCTCGACCAGCGCCGCCCAGGCCTCCACGAACGGCGCGGTGTCTGTCGCGTCGTAGACGATCGTCGCGTGCACGACGTTCTGCACCTCGGCCGCCTCGATCTCGACCGCGGTGAGGATGCCGAAGTTGGCACCGGCGCCGCGCACGGCCCACAGCAGGTCCGGCTCGTGCTCGGCGTCCGTCCGGACGATCCGTCCGTCGGCCAGCACCAGCTCCGCGGCGACCACGTGGTCGAGGGTCAGGCCGTAGGAGCGGCCCAGGAAGCCCTGGCCGCCCGCGGTGACCAGCCCGCCCACGCCGACGTCGCCGCTGTCGCCCGAGCTGATGGCGAGCCCGTGCGGGGCCAGGGCGGCCGCGACGTCGCCCCAGCGGGCCCCTGCACCCACCCGCACGATCCGGCGCGCGCGGTCGAGCACCTCGACCGCGTCGAGCGCGCCGACGTCGATGACGACGCCGCCGTCGTTGGTCGACCGGCTGCTGATCCCGTGCCCGCCGCTGCGCACGGCGAGCGGCACGTCCTGGGCGCGCGCGAAGGCCAGGGCGTCGCGGACGCCCTCGGGGTCGCGCGGGCGCAGCACCAGGCCGGGGGAGCCGGAGTAGATGTACGACGACCGCACGCGCCCGTACTCGCGGTCGCCGGGCTCGACGGCGGTGGCGGCGAGGGACGCGGGCACGGCGTCGTAGTCGATGCCGGGTCGCCGCTTGGCCAGCGAGATCGCCGGTCGCACCGATCCCGCGACCGTGCCCGAGGCGCCACGGGCCGCCGCGACGGCCTCGCGCAGGGCAGGCGCGACCTCCTCGCCGAACCTCGCGATCACCGACGGGTCGTCGCCGGCCAGGATGAAGGTCGAGATGCCGTCCTCGAGGACCAGGGGCAGGAGGTCGTCGACCCACCGCTCGGGCGGCCCCTGCAGGAAGCCCGACCCCTCGAACGACCCGCCGCCGAGGTTGAGGAGCCGACGGATCTCGCGGGGATCGCGACCGGCGTCCTGCGCCGCGTCGTCGATGCGCGCGTTCCCGGCGGCGAGGTCGCCCGGCTGGAGGTAGCCCAGGCTCGGCAGCCAACCGTCCGCCTTGCGGCCGACCAGGCCGAGCATCCGCGGCTTGTAGGCGCCGAGCCAGATCGGGACGTCGTGCGCCGGGGCCGGGCCGCGCTTGGCGCCGGCGACGTGGTGATAGGTCCCGTCGACCCGCAGCGGCCGGCGCTCGTCGGCGTCCCAGATGCCGCGGATGATGTCGATCGCCTCGTCGAGGGCGTCCACGCCCTGCCCGGGGGTCAGCCGCGGCGAGCCCATCGCGACGATCGCGTCCCAGAACGCACCCGAGCCCAGGCCGAGTGCGAACCGGCCGCGCGAGAGCAGGTCGAGGCTCGCGGCGGCGCGGGCCAGGACCGCGGGCGGCCGCAGGGGGAGGTTGAGCACGTTGCCGGCGACGTGGACCCGTTCCGTGGACGCGGCGACCCAGGACAGCAGCGTCCAGGTGTCGAGGAAGGCCGGCTGGTACGGGTGGTCCTGGAACGTCACCAGGTCGAGCCCGGCGCGCTCCGTCGCCTGTGCCAGTGCGACGACCTGCTGCGGCTGCTTCGCCGAGGGGGTGAGGAACGTCCCGAGGACGAGGTCGTGGCCGTAGTCGGGCATCCGGGGGTTCCTCCATGCAGATGATTGAGACTTCAACTATAACGCCGCCCGTGAGCGTGTCCGCACGACGTGGCACGATCGAGGAGATGATCGACGATCCCGCACTCGAGCAGCACCTGCGCGACCTCGCGCGCTTGCGCCGGGTCCGCGACCGCATCGACCGGGAGTACGCGCAGCCACTGGACGTCGAGGCTCTCGCGCGCGGCGCGCACATGTCGGCCGGCCACCTGAGCCGTGAGTTCCGGCTCGCGTACGGGGAGTCGCCGTACGCGTACCTGATGACGCGCCGCATCGAACGGGCGATGGCGCTGCTGCGGCGGGGGGACCTGAGCGTCACCGAGGTCTGCTTCGCGGTCGGCTGCTCGTCGCTCGGCACCTTCAGCACGCGCTTCACCGAGCTCGTCGGCATCCCACCCAGCACCTACCGGGCGCGGACCGCTCCCGCGAGCCCCGAGCTGCCGGCGTGCATCGCCAAGCAGGTCACCAGACCGATCAGGAATCGAGAAGCACGGGTCGCGGAGCCCCAACTAGCGTGACTGCCATGGACATCAGCATCCAGTACACGTTCCTCCCGCAGACCGACCCGGACGCGGCGCTGGCCTTCTACCGCGACGCGCTCGGCTTCGAGGTCCGCAACGACGTCGGGTACGAGGGCATGCGCTGGATCACGGTCGGTCCGGTCAACCAGCCGGGAACGTCCATCGTGCTGCACCCGCCGGCCGCCGAGCCGGGCATCACCGACGACGAGCGCCGGACCATCCTCGAGCTGATCGCCAAGGGCAGCTACGGCGCGATCACCCTGGCGACGGACGACCTCGACTGCGCCTTCCGCGACCCCTCGGGCAATCTGGTCCGCATCAACGCGGTGGGCTGAGCCGCCACGCCCACGACGGGGCGTCCCACCCCTGCCACCTGGTTGGATCGAACCAGACGACGCCCTCACGACCTCGTGCGCAGGCCCACCCGACAGACGGAGACACGATGAGCACGGACACCCGGACGGACGCGGCCGCGCAGACGCGGCACCCCGCCGACCGCCACGACCTGATCCGGGTCCAGGGCGCGCGCGTCAACAACCTCAAGGACGTGAGCGTCGAGCTGCCGAAGCGCCGGCTCACGGTGTTCACGGGCGTGTCCGGGTCGGGCAAGAGCTCGCTGGTGTTCGGCACGATCGCGGCGGACTCCCAGCGGATGATCAACGAGACCTACAGCGCATTCGTGCAGGGCTTCATGCCGACGCTCGCGCGACCCGACGTCGACGTCCTCGACGGCCTGACCACGGCGATCATCGTCGACCAGGAGCGGATGGGCGCCAACATCCGCTCGACCGTCGGCACCGCCACCGACGCGAACGCGATGCTGCGCATCCTGTTCAGCCGGCTCGGTCAGCCGCACGTCGGCTCGCCCCAGGCGTTCTCGTTCAACGTCGCGTCGATCTCGGGGGCCGGGGCGGTGACCATCGAGCGCGGCGGCACCACCACGAAGGAGCGGCGGAGCTTCACCATCACGGGCGGCATGTGCGCGCGGTGCGAGGGCACGGGCAAGGTCAGCGACATCGACCTGACGCAGCTCTACGACGACTCCAAGTCGCTCAACGAGGGTGCGCTGACGATCCCGGGCTACAGCATGGAGGGCTGGTACGGCCGGATCTTCGCCGGGTCCGGCTTCTTCGACCCGGACAAGCCGATCCGGGAGTTCACCGAGCGTGAGCTGCACGACCTCGTCTACAAGGAGCCGACCAAGATCAAGGTCGAGGGCATCAACCTCACCTACGAGGGTCTGGTCCCGAAGATCCAGAAGTCGTTCCTGTCCAAGGACGTCGAGGCGATGCAGCCGCACATCCGGGCGTTCGTGGAGCGCACCGTGGTGTTCGGCGCCTGCCCGGACTGCGGGGGCACCCGCCTCAACGAGGGGGCGCGGTCGTCCCGCATCGGCAAGGTCAACATCGCCGACGCCTGCGCGATGCAGATCAGCGACCTGGCCGAGTGGGTCCGCGGGCTCGACGAGCCGTCGGTGGCGCCGCTGCTCGTCTCCCTGCAGGAGACCCTCGACTCGTTCGTGAGCATCGGCCTCGGGTACCTCTCGCTGGAGCGGCCGTCGGGCACGCTGTCCGGCGGCGAGGCGCAGCGGATCAAGATGATCCGCCACCTCGGCTCGTCGCTGACCGATGTCACGTACGTCTTCGACGAGCCCACCGTGGGGCTGCACCCGCACGACATCCAGCGGATGAACGACCTGCTGCTGCGGCTGCGCGACAAGGGCAACACCGTGCTGGTGGTCGAGCACAAGCCCGAGACCATCGTGATCGCCGACCACGTCGTCGACCTCGGTCCCGGCGCCGGCACGGCCGGCGGGACGATCTGCTTCGAGGGCAGCGTCGAGGAGCTGCGGACCAGCGGCACCCTCACGGGCCGCCACTTCGACGACCGGGCGACGCTCAAGGACGCGGTCCGCACGCCCACCGGCACGCTGGAGATCCGCGGCGCCACCTCGAACAACCTCCAGGACGTCGACGTCGACATCCCGCTCGGGGTGCTCGTGGTCGTCACCGGCGTCGCCGGCTCGGGCAAGAGCTCGCTGGTGCACGGCTCGATCCCGTCCGGCGCGGGTGTCGTGTCCATCGACCAGGGCGGCATCAAGGGGTCCCGCCGGAGCAACCCGGCGACCTACACCGGCCTGCTCGAGCCGATCCGCAAGGCGTTCGCCAAGGCCAACGGGGTCAAGCCGGCGCTGTTCAGCGCCAACTCCGAGGGCGCCTGCCCGACCTGCAACGGGGCGGGCGTCATCTACACCGACCTGGCGATGATGGCCGGCGTGGCCACCACGTGCGAGGAGTGCGAGGGAAAGCGTTTCCAGGCGTCGGTCCTGGAGTACAAGCTGGGCGGTCGCGACATCAGCGAGGTCCTGGCGATGTCCGTGGTCGAGGCCGAGGAGTTCTTCGGCGCGGGGGAGGCCCGCACGCCGGCCGCGCACGCCATCCTCGACCGGCTCGCGGACGTCGGTCTGGGCTACGTGAGCCTCGGCCAGCCGTTGCCGACGCTGTCCGGCGGCGAGCGCCAGCGGCTCAAGCTCGCGACGCACATGGGGGAGAAGGGCGGCACCTACGTCCTCGACGAGCCCACCAGCGGACTGCACCTCGCCGACGTCGAGCGCCTGCTCGCCCTGCTCGACCGTCTGGTCGACTCGGGCAAGTCCGTGATCGTCGTCGAGCACCACCAGGCGGTCATGGCCCACGCGGACTGGATCGTCGACCTCGGACCCGGCGCCGGCCACGACGGCGGCAGCATCGTCTTCGAGGGCACGCCCGCCGACCTCGTCGCCACCCGCTCCACGCTCACCGGTCAGCACCTCGCCGCGTACGTCGGCGCCTGACCACCCCACCTGGGCCGTCGGCGCACCACCCACCACCTGAGAGGAACCCGTCATGGCGGAGACGAAGAAGGGCACGACGACCGAGGGATTCTCGGCCGAGGAGCGCGCCGCGATGAAGGAGCGCGCCAAGGAGACGCGGGGCAAGAAGTCCGGTGACGGCGAGGCCGACCTGCTGGAGAAGATCGCCGAGATGGGCGATGCCGACCGCGCGATGGCCGAGCGGATCCACGCCGTGATCACCGAGGCTGCTCCGGACCTCGAGCCCAAGACCTGGTACGGGCAGCCGGCCTATGCCAAGGACGGCAAGGTCGTCGTCTTCTTCCAGGCGGCCTCGAAGTTCAAGACGCGGTACGCGACCCTGGGCTTCAACGACGCGGCCAAGATCGACGACGGGACAATGTGGCCGACCGCGTTCGCCCTGACCTCGCTCACGGCCGCCGACGAGAAGAAGATCGCTGCGCTGGTCACGAAGGCGGTGAGCTGACCGCCTCGGGCTCGACGGCCGCCGGGAAGCGGAGGCCGAGCTCGGTGCGGAGCTCGACGTAGCGCGCGAGGAACGCGCGCTCGTCGAGACGCTTCCGCCGGATCCAGCCGGTGACCTCGTCGTTGCACTTGCTCGTGTTGCACGACCGGCACGCCGGGACGACGTTCTCCAGCGTGTAGCGGCCCCCGCGGGAGATCGGCAGGACGCAGTCGCGCTGCATGGGCCCGTCGGTGGCGCCGCAGTACGCGCACCCGGGCCAGGCCTCCTGCAGCGCGGCCCACTGCGCCGGGGTCAGGTCGTGCTCCACGCCGTCCATGCGGCGCTTGCGGCGCCGCGCCGCGCGGGCCCTGCGACTCCCACCGACAGCCATGCCGGGAGCGTACGGTCGACCGGCCGCAGGTCGGAGCAGGCGCTCCGGCCGCACCACGCAGAGACGACGACACAGTCAGGGGCGACGATGAACCCGATCGAACTGGAGACGGGCGCACGCCTCGATGCGCTCGAGCCGTCCCACGCGGCCGAGTTCGCCGCCCACATGGAGCGCGCTCGCGAGCACATCCGTCCGTGGGTCGGGCCGTCGTTCCTCAGCGACGACGTCGCCGGCGCGCACGCCACGCTGACCCGGTACGCAGGGCAGCTCGCGCTCGACGGGCCGCGCATCTACGGCATCTGGGTGGACGGCACCCTGGTGGGCGGGGTGATGTTCGTGGCGTTCTCCGCAGCCGCCGGCGTCTGCGAGGTGGGCTGCTGGTCGGAGCCCGCGGGGGAGGGGCACGGGCACATCACCGCGGCCGTCGGGCACCTGCTGCAGTACGCGTTCGAGGTGCGAGGGCTCCACCGGGTGGAGTGGCGCTGCCGCACCGAC
>NZ_JBFULZ010000009.1:0-39305 GCF_054049635.1 Cellulomonas sp. P5_C6
GGGCTCGCCGCCGTCGGTGTCGCCGCCGGCTTCGGCGTCGGCCGTGCCACCGCGCCCGCGCCGGCCCCCGCCGCGACGGCCGCCGGCACGTACCCGTTCACCGGCGTGCACCAGGCCGGCATCGTCACCCCGGCGCAGGACCGGCTCTACCTCGCCGCGTTCGACCTGACCACGACCTCGCGCGACGAGCTGGTGGAGCTGCTGCGTCGCTGGACGACCGTCGCCGCGCGCCTGACCCAGGGGCTCGGGGCGGGCCCGTACGGTCCCGCGTCCGGGCCGTACGACGCGCCGCCCGACGACACCGGCGAGGCCGCGGACCTGAGCCCAGCCGGGCTGACGATCACGTTCGGCTTCGGCCGGTCCATGTTCGTCGGCACCCCGGCGCCCGACGGCACGCCCGGCGAGGACCGCTTCGGCCTGGCCGACCGGCTGCCCGGCGGCCTGGTCGACCTCCCGCACTTCGCGGCGGACGACCTCGACCCGGCCCGCAGCGACGGCGACCTCGTCGTGCAGGCGTGCGCCGACGACCCGCAGATCGCCGTGCACGCCATCCGGAACCTGTCCCGGGCCGCGTTCGGCTCCGCGACCATCCGGTGGACCCAGCTGGGGTACGGCCGCACGTCGTCGACGAGCACCGCGCAGCGCACGCCGCGCAACCTGTTCGGGTTCAAGGACGGCACGGCCAACGTCAAGGCCGAGGAGACCGCGGCACTCGAGGAGCACGTCTGGGTGCCGGCGGACGCCGCGACGGCCGACGAGACCGACTCCGCATGGCTCACGGGCGGCTCGTACCTCGTGGCGCGCCGGATCCGCATGCGCATCGAGACGTGGGACCGCACGTCGCTGGGCGAGCAGGAGGCGCTCGTCGGGCGGACCAAGGGCGTGGGCGCTCCCCTGTCCGGCGGGACCGAGTTCACCGAGCCGGACTTCACCACCGAGGGCAAGGACGGCGCCCCGCTCATCGCGGTCGACTCGCACGTCCGCCTCGCGCACCCCGAGTTCAACAAGGGCGTCCGGCTGCTGCGCCGCGGCTACAACTTCACGGACGGCAACGACGCGCTCGGCCGGCTCGACGCCGGGCTCTTCTTCCTCGCGTTCGTCCGCGACCCCCGCACGCACTTCATCCCGATGCAGACGTCGCTGTCCAGCAACGACGCCCTCATGGAGTACCTCACGCACACGGGTTCCGGCCTGTTCGCGGTGCCGCCGGGGGTGCCGGACGGGTCCCTGGTCACCGGGCCGGACGGCACGCCCGTGACGTCGGACGACAGCCCGTTCGTCGGGCAGCAGCTGTTCGCCTGACCGCAGGGGTAATCTCGCGCGCGTGACGACGACGCCCGACGAGACCCCCGCCCGGACGCCGCCCGACGCCGGGACCCCCACCCGCGTGTGGCTGGTCGCGCTGCTCACGGTGATGTGCCTGGAGATGGTGCGAGCCAGCGGTCCCCTGCTGGACCGCGCCTTCGCGGCGGGCACGGTGAACGCCGCGGTCACCGCGCTGGGCACGTACGCGGGCGCGGGCCTCGTGGCGGCGGTGGTCCTGGTGCTGGTCGGACGCTCGTCGGGCACCCCCGACGCCCGCACGCTGCTGATCGGCGCATCCCTGCTGGCCGTGCTGCGCGTGGTGGTCCAGGCGCTGGACGGGTTCGCGCTGGACGTGGTCGGGCTGGTCACCGTCGCCGTGTCGGTGGGCGTGCTGACCCTCGCGGTCGCCTTCGTCGCCGGCCGGCCCGCGGGCGGCCGGCAGGCCGYGACCGGGCTCGTGCTCGGCTGCGGGCTGTCCGTCGGCCTGCAGCTGGTGCTCGGCACGTGGGACGCGCTCTGGCGCGACAGCTGGACCGGCTGGGGCGTCGCCGGCCTGCTCGCCGTCGCCGTCGTCGTCACCGCCCGCGGGCTGGTCGCGTTCACCACCCCCGAGTCGGAGGCCACGGGCCGCCCGCGCCGGCTCTGGGCGCTCGGGCTGTTCCTGGCGCTGGCCGCGATGATCGTCGCCAACCCCGCGTTCGTCGCGTCGCAGTCCGGGGTCGCGCTCGGGTGGGCCGGGCTCGCGGTGGTCGTCGCGAACGCGCTGGGCGCGTGGAGCCTGCTGCGGCCCAACCCGTGGTCGGCGGGCGTGCGCGTCGGGGCCGCGGTGCTGCTCGTGGTCGGCGTCGCCTGCGCGCTGTGGCTCACCGGGATCGGCGCGCTCGTCGCCGTGGTCGTGCTCGAGCTGTCCGTCGGGATCGTGCTGTCGGCCGCCCTGAGCGCCCACCGTCCAGCTCCCCGCGGGATCCCGCGAACCGGCGCCGCGACGCTCGTCGTCGGCCTCGGCACCATCGGGCCGCTGCTGCTCTACATGCTCGACTACGACGTCCCGCTGCCGGTCGACAACGTCTGGGTCGTGGTGCTCGCCGCGCTCGGGCTCGCGCTCTCGGGGCTGCGGCGGCGCACGCCCGGGGCCGACCCGGCGCTGACCAGCCCCGACCGGCTGCCCGCCCGCCTGAGCTCCGTGCGCCTGCTGATCCTGCCGGCGATCGTGCTGGCGCTCCTCGGCCTGATCCCGTCGACCACGAGCACCACCGGCTCCGCCGTCCCTGCTCAGGCGGCCGGCGACGACCTCACGCTGGTGGACTGGAACCTGCACTACGGCGTCTCGCCGAGCACCGCCGTGGACCTGGAGGGCGTCGCCACGACCATCGAGTCGCAGCACCCCGACGTGGTCACGCTGCAGGAGGTCGAGCGCGGCTGGATCTTCGGCGGCGGCGCCGACATGGCCACGTGGCTGGCGCACCGGCTCGGCATGACCATCCACTTCGCGCCGGCGGCCGACCACCAGTTCGGCAACGCGGTGCTCGCGCGGTCGGCGCTGACCGACGCCGTCGTCCAGCGGCTGCCCTACGGCGCCGGGCCGCAGAGCCGCTCGGCGCTGTCCACCACGCTGACCACCGCCTCCGGCGCCGAGGTGCGGGTCACCTCGATCCACCTGCAGCACCGCGAGTCGAACACGCCCACCCGGCTGGAGCAGCTCCACGCGTTCACCGCCGTGCCCGTGACCCCGCCCGCCGTCCTGGCCGGGGACCTCAACGCCGAGCCGGGGTCGCCCGAGATCCAGCTGCTGGAGTCCGCCGGCTGGGTCCCGGCGGAGTCGTCGCTGCTCACCTCGCCGTCGCTCGATCCCACGGCCAAGATCGACTGGGTCCTCGGGCAGGGCGTGACGTTCGGTCACGTGGACGCGCTGGACGACGCCGGTCAGTCGGACCACGTCCCGCTCGTCGCGCACTTCTCGGTCGCCGGCTGATCAGGTTGTCGCCCGGACGGTCCCGGGGGACGCTCGATCCATGACGCCCCGGCCGCCCCTGCCCTCCCGCCCGGTCGCCGACCCTGGAGCGGTCGTCGTCGGACCCCACTACCGGATCACGGTGCTCACCGACGGGCTGGTGCGGCTGGAGCACTCCCCCGACGGGATCTTCGAGGACCGGGCGTCGACGTTCGCGCTGAACCGGTCGCTGCCGGTGCCGTCGTTCCGGGTGCGGGAGTCGGAGTCCCACGTCGAGGTGCTCACCGACCGGTTCCACCTCGTCTACGACCGCGGGCCGTTCAGCACCAGCGGGCTGAGCGTCTCGGTGCTCGGCGGGATCAGCTCGTACCACTCGGTGTGGCGGTTCGGCTCCGACGAACCCGGTCTCGGCGGGACCGCGCGCACCCTCGACCTGGCCGACGGCGCGATCCCGCTGGAGCCCGGCGTCGTGTCCCGGCAGGGCTTCGCGGTGCTCGACGACTCCCGCTCGATGGTGTTCGACGACGACGGCTGGGTGTCCCCCCGCGACGGCTCGCGGACCGACCTCTACGTGTTCGCGTACGGCCTGGACCACCGCGAGGCGCTCCAGGCGTTCTATGCCGTCTCCGGGCCGACGCCCCTGCTGCCCCGGTTCGCGCTGGGCAACTGGTGGAGCCGGTTCCACCGGTACACCGCCGACAGCTACTCGGCCCTGCTCGACCGCTTCGACGCCGAGGGCATCCCGTTCTCCGTCGCGGTCATCGACATGGACTGGCACGTCACCGACGTCGATCCCGCGCTGGGCAGCGGCTGGACCGGCTACACCTGGAACCGGTCGCTGTTCCCCGACCCGGCGAAGTTCCTGGCGTCGCTGCACGAGCGCGGCCTGCGCGTGACCCTCAACGTGCACCCGGCCGACGGCGTCCGCACGCACGAGGACGCGTACCCCGCCATGGCCGCCGCGCTCGGGGTCACGGACGGCGACCCGATCGCGTTCGACGTCACCGACAGGGCGTTCCTCGACGCCTACTTCGACGTGCTGCACCGCGGCCTCGAGGACGACGGGGTCGACTTCTGGTGGCTCGACTGGCAGTCCGGGCCGCACTCCCGCGTCGCCGGCATCGACCCCCTGTGGATGCTCAACCACTTCCACTTCCTCGACAGCGCCCGCGACGGCCGCCCGCCCCTGACGTTCTCGCGCTACGCCGGTCCCGGCAGCCACCGCTATCCCGTCGGGTTCAGCGGGGACACCGCCATCTCGTGGGCATCGCTGGCGTTCCAGCCGTACTTCACGGCGACGGCGTCGAACATCGGCTACGGCTGGTGGAGCCACGACATCGGCGGCCACATGTTCGGCGGCAAGGACGACGAGCTGGCCACCCGCTGGCTCCAGCTCGGCGTCTTCTCGCCGATCCTGCGGCTGCACTCGGGCGCCAACCCGTTCACGGCGAAGGAGCCGTGGACCTTCTCGCGCGAGGCCCAGGAGGTGATGACCGGGCACCTGCGACTGCGCCACCGGCTCGTGCCGTACCTGCACACCATGAACCACCGGGCTGCTGGTGATGGACGCCCCCTGGTCGAGCCGCTGTACCACCGGTGGCCGTCGGTTCCCGAGGCCTACGACCAGCCGAACCAGTTCCTGTTCGGCACCTCCCTGCTGGTCGCACCCCTGACCACCCCGGCCGACACCCGCACGCGCCTGGCCTCGGTCCGGGCCTGGCTCCCCGCCGGCCCGTGGGTCGACGTCTTCACCGGCCTGGTCTACGACGGCGGCCGCGAGCTGCTGCTGCACCGCGACCTGTCGACGATCCCCGTGCTCGCGCCCGCCGGTGCCCTGGTCCCGCTGGACGGTGCCGCCGTCCCCGGCAACGACCCCGTCAACCCGTCGTCGCTCGAGGTGCTGGTGGTCGTCGGCGCCGACGGGTCCTTCACGCTGGTGGAGGACGACTCGTCGGGCGTCGCCTCGACGCCTCTGGGCTTCGCGCAGGCCACCGGCACGTTCTCGGCGGGTCCGGCCACCGGCTCGCGCGACTGCCTGCCCCCGACGCGCACGTGGACCGTGACGTTCCTGGCGTACGACGGCTCCCCGACCGCCTCCGTCGACGGCGTCGCCGCGGACGGTTCCCTGCGCCGCACCGACGACCGGGTCTCGCTCACCGTCGAGGACGTCCCCGTCGGCGCGACGCTCACGGTCACCGTCGGCGACGACCCGCAGCTCGCGCCGAACGACGTGCCCGCCCGCCTGTTCGCGCTGCTGGACCGGGCGCAGATCAGCTACGACCTGAAGACCCGCGTGCAGTCGATCGCGACGGCCGACGCCCCGCTCTCGGTCCGCGTCAGCCATCTGCAGGCCCTGGAGCTGGACGCCCCGCTCTCGGCCGCGGTCAACGAGCTGCTCCTGGCCCGCCCCTGACCCGCCGGACCAGCGGTCAGACGAGGTGCTGCACCAGCGTGCCGACGCCGTCCTCCAGCGTGACCTCCGCCAGAGCCCCGTTGACCAGCGCGAGCTGGGGCGGGACGTGCCCGATGTCGAGGTCGTACAGCACCGGGAGGCCGAGCGGACCGAGGGCGTCCCGCACGGCGTCGAGCTGGGAGAACCCCGGCGACCCAGGCGCCGAGGTGCGGCCGACCAGCACCGCGTTCGCCCGGTCGAACCACCCCGCGAGGCGCAGGTGGTGGAGCATGCGGCCGGCGCTGAAGGCGTCGACCTCCGCGACCTCGACGTAGACCAGGAGCCCCTCGGGTGCGAGCCGGTCCGCGAACCCCGCGACGTCGCCGTACGGCGTGCCCGGCAGCATCGAGATCGTCTCCAGGCAGCCGCCGATCAGCCGGCCCCGCAGCGTCCCGCCGTCGTCGCCGGCCAGTCGTCGCCAGCGCGCGGGACGCGTCAGCACCTGCAGGGTCGCGTCCGGCTCCGCCCGGAAGTCAGGCCACGACTCCTGGGCCAGGCCCGCGGCGCCCTGCACGACCGTGGCACCGGAGGCCGCCGACGCGAGGTCGAGCCAGTGCCGCAGCGGGTCGGGCACGACGAACGGCGTGTCCATCAGCGCGGGCCCGTGCAGGGTCGCCGTGCCGGTCACGAGCGTGATCGGCAGCAGCAGCGTGCTCGTGTCCGAGTAGCCGACGAACCACGTCGCGGCGGCCTGGGCGATCGCCTCGAAGTCCAGCAGGGGCAGAAGGTCGATCGCGAGCTCACCGCCCCACGGCGGCACGATCGCGCGGACCMGTGGATCGGTGAGCATCGCCATGAGCTCCGCGGCCCGCTCGGCGGCCGGCGCGCTCGTCGGGCCGGCACCGTCCATGCACCGCCCGACCTCGACCTCGAACCCCCGCCGCCGAAGGTCCGCGACACAGAAGTCGAGGCGCGGGCGCAGGTCGTCGGGCACGCCCGCCGACGGGGACGTGACGCCGATGACGTCGCCGCGCACCAGCGGCGCCGGGTAGCGCACGGGGGGTCAGTCCTCCGAACGGTGGTGCAGGATGCGGGCCACCTCGGCGATCGTGCCGGACATCGACGGGTACACGGTCGCGGTCTCGGCCAGCTGGTCGGTGGTCAGTCGGTGCGTCACCGCCAGGGTCAGCGGGTAGATCGACTCGCTGGCGCGGGGGCCGACGACGACCGCGCCGAGCACGGTGCCGGTGGCCGAGTGGGCGAAGATCTTGATGAACCCGTCGCGGACGCCCAGCATCTTGGCGCGGGGGTTGCGGGCCAGGGGCAGCATGCTGACCGAGTACTTCACGCTCTGCGCCTGCAGCTGGGCCTCCGACGACCCGACCGTCGCGATCTCGGGCGACGTGAAGATGTTCGCGGAGACGCCGCGGAGCGTCAGCGGCTTCACGGCGTCGCCGAGCGCGTGCGCCATCGCGAGCCGGCCCTGCATCGCGGCGACGGACGCCAGCGGGAGCACCCCGGTCACGTCACCGGCCGCGTAGACGCCACGGACGTTGGTGCGCGACACCTTGTCCACCTCGATGTGCCCGGACGCGGTCAGCCGGACGCCGGCCTCCTCGAGGCCGAGTCCCGCCGTGGTGGGGATGGAGCCGACGGCGAAGAGCACGTGCGACCCCTCGATGACGCGGCCGTCGGACAGGGTCACCTCGACGCCGTCGGCGGTGCGCTTGGCGCCCGCCGCCCGCGACTGGGACATCACCGTCATGCCGCGGGTCTTGAACACGTCCTCGAGCAGCTGGGCGGCGTCCGCGTCCTCGCCGGGCAGCACGCGCTCGCGGCTGGACACGAGCACCACGTCGGCTCCCAGCGACGTGTAGGCGCCGGCGAACTCGGCACCCGTGACGCCCGAGCCGACGACGATGAGCCGCTTGGGCAGCGCGTTGAGGTCGTACAGCTGGGTCCACGTGAGGATCCGCTCCCCGTCGGGCCGCGCCTCGGGCAGCGCACGCGGGGTCGCGCCGGTGGCGACGAGCACGACGTCGGCGTCGAGCGTGAGGTCCTCGACGCCCTGGGGGGTGGTCACGACGACGCGGGACGGCCCGTCGAGGTGGCCGTGCCCGAGGATGATCTTCACGCCCTCGCGCTCGAGGCGGGACCGGATGTCCGCGGACTGCGCGGCCGCGAGCGCCTTGACGCGCGTGTTGACGGCGGCGAGGTCGATGCGGTGCCGCAGGTCGTCGAGGGTGCCGCCGACCGCGCTGGACAGCGCCGTGCCGTCGAGGCGGATGCCCAGCTCGGGCGCGCGGTCCGCGATGGTCATCCACTCGGCGGTGGCGATGAGCGTCTTGGACGGGACCACGTCGGTCAGCACCGCGGCGCCACCCATGCCGGCGGCCTCGACCACGGTGACGTCGGCGCCGAGGCGACGGCCGACGAGGGCCGCCTCGTAGCCGCCGGGGCCACCGCCGACGATGACGACGCGGGGGGCGGGCGATGACGGCGCGGGGGTGCTCACGGAGACCCATTCTGCCGGTCCGGCCGCGCACGGCCAGGCGGATCGACCGCGTTAACCTCGGACCATGAGCGACGTCACACCCCTCCCCGACCTCGACGACCCCGCCACCGACCCGTTCGAGGTCGCCCGCGCCGCCGCCGCGTACATCGCGCAGGCGACCGGCGTCGAGCGCCACGACGTGCTCCTCGTGCTCGGCTCGGGCTGGGGCGGCGCGGCGGACCTGCTGGGCGAGACGGTCGCGGAGGTGCCCAGCCACGAGATCCCCGGCTTCTCGGCCCCGGCGGTCGCCGGCCACGGCGCGACCACCCGGTCCATCCGGATCGAGGGCACCGACCGGCACGCGCTCGTCCTGGGCTCGCGCACCCACCTGTACGAGGGCCGCGGCGTGCGGCGCGTCGTGCACGGCGTCCGGACGGCGGCCGCGGCGGGCGCGTCGACGGTCGTCCTCACGAACGGCTGCGGCGGCCTCAACCCGGCGTGGAAGCCCGGCACGCCGGTGCTCATCAGCGACCACCTCAACCTCACCGCCACGTCACCGCTCGAGGGAGCGACGTTCGTGGACCTCACGGACCTGTACTCGCCGCGCCTGCGCGCGCTGGCCCGCGAGGTCGACCCGACGCTCGACGAGGGCGTCTACGTGCAGTTCCCCGGGCCGCACTACGAGACGCCGGCCGAGGTGCAGATGGCCGGGATCCTCGGCGGTCACCTGGTCGGCATGTCGACCACGCTCGAGGCGATCGCGGCGCGGCACGCGGGGCTCGAGATCCTGGGCATCTCGCTGATGACCAACCTCGGCGCCGGCATCAGCGCCGAGCCCCTGTCGCACGCGGAGGTGCTCGAGGCGGGCCGAGCCGCCGGTCCCCGCATCAGCGCCCTCCTGGCGCAGATCGTCCGCAGGCTCTAGGGGAGCGCGCGCCGGTCGTCCTGAGTACGTTGGGCCCATGACCGGCGACGATGCGTGGGCAGGCCTCGAGGCGCGGGTGCAGACGTGGATCGACGACGATCCCGACCCTCAGACGGCCGACGAGCTCCGCAGGCTGCTCGACCTGGCGCGTGCGGAACCTCCGACGATCGCGCCCGGCCACGAGCCCGACCCCACGGAGCGCCAGGAGCTCGACGCCCGCACGGAGGCCCGCGCCGAGCTGGCGGACCGGTTCTCGGGCCTGCTGCAGTTCGGCACCGCGGGCCTGCGTGGGCGGCTCGGCGGCGGTCCGCACCGGATGAACCGCGCGGTCGTCATCCGCGCCGCCTCCGGGCTGGCCGACTACCTGCTCGGTGAGCTCGACGGCGTGCACCCCGCCCCGCGCGTGGTGATCGGGTACGACGCCCGGCACAAGTCGGTCGACTTCGCACGCGACTCGGCGGCGGTCCTGACGGCCGTCGGCATCGAGGTGCTGGTCCTGCCGTCCGCGCTCCCCACGCCGGTGCTGGCCTTCGCGGTCCGGCACCTGGGTGCCGACGCCGGGATCATGGTCACCGCGTCGCACAACCCGCCGCAGGACAACGGCTACAAGGTCTACCTGGGCGGACGGGTGGTCACGGACTCCGGCCAGGGCGCGCAGATCGTGCCCCCCGCGGACGCCGCGATCGCCGCCGAGATCGCGCACGTCCCCTCGGTCGCGTCGGTGCCGCGCGCGGCGAGCGGCTGGACGGTCCTCGGGCCGGAGGTGCTCGACGCGTACGTGCGCTCGGTCGTCGCGCTGGCGCCCACCGACGACGCGACCCGCGCGGCCGCCAAGCGCCTGCGCATCGTCCTGACCCCGCTGCACGGCGTCGGCGGCGAGGTGGCCCAGCGGGTGCTTGCCGAGGCCGGGTTCACCGACGTGCTGGTGGTGCCGGAGCAGGCGGAGCCGGACGGCGACTTCCCCAGCATCGCGTTCCCCAACCCGGAGGAGCCGGGTGCGATCGACCTGGCCCTCGGCCTGGCCAGCGACGAGGGTGCCGACCTGGTGATCGCCCTCGACCCGGACGCGGACCGCTGCGGCGTGGGCGCCCAGGACCTGCGCCACCGGTCGTTCCGCGGCCCGGACACCGCCGAGGCCGAGGGCTGGCGCATCCTGCACGGCGACGAGACCGGGTCGCTGCTCGGCGCCACCCTGGCGGCCGGCGGCGGGAACCCGAACGGGTCGTACTTCGCCAGCTCGATCGTCTCGTCGCGCCTGCTCGGCAAGATCGCCGGCGCGGCGGGCTACGGGTACGCGCAGACGCTCACGGGGTTCAAGTGGATCTCGCGCGTCGATGGCCTGGTGTTCGGGTACGAGGAGGCGCTGGGCTACTGCGTCGACCCGGCGAACGTGCGCGACAAGGACGGCATCTCGGCGGCGCTGCTCGTCGCGGGGCTGGCCGCCCGGCTCAAGGCCGAGGGTCGCACGGTCGTCGACGCGCTCGACGATCTCGCCCGCGCGCACGGCCTGCACCTGACGGACCAGGTCTCGGCCCGGTTCGTCGACCTCGCGCAGATCGGGCAGACGGTGCACCGCGTCCGCAGCCGACCGCCGTCGACGCTCGGCGGGTCGCGCGTGATCGAGGTCGTCGACCTGGCGGCGGGCACCGACGACGACCGCGACGGCCTGCCCCCCACCGAGGGCCTGCGGCTGCTCACCGCCGACGGCACCCGGGTCATCGTGCGACCGAGCGGCACCGAGCCCAAGGTCAAGTGCTACCTCGAGGTCGTCCTGCCCGTGGAGCCCTCGGCGGACCACAGGTCCGTCGGGCGCGCGCGCGAGAAGGCCCGGGAGCGCCTGGACTCGGTCGCGGCGGACGTGCGGACGGCCCTGGGGATCTAGCGCGTCCGGGTGCAGGTGACCTGCGGCACCAGCAGCCCGGCGTCCCCGGGAGCGGTGCCCTGGAACCCGAACGTCGCCTGGGTGCCGTCGCGCAGGCTGCCGTTGTAGCTCATGTTCTCGGCGGTCGCGAGCGAGCCGCTGGTGCCCAGGCGCGCGTTCCACACGGCGGTGATCTGCTCCCCCGCGGGCAGCGCCCACGTCACGGCCCAGCCCTCCACGCCGGTGCTCCCGGCGGTGACGACGACCTGGCCCTGGAACCAGTTCTGCCCGTCGGACGACCAGTGGTTGGTGACCGTGTAGACGGCGGTGCACGGGCTGGCCGGCATCGGCTCCGGCGGCACCACCCCGCCCTCGGTGGGGCTCGGGGCCGCGGTGGTCGGCKTCGGGGCCGGCTGCTGCACCGGTKGGGGCTTCGTCGGCGTCGGGGCCGGGCTCTCGGACGGCGTCGTCGGCTCGGGCGTGGGGCTCGGGCTCGGGGTCGCGGCCTCGCTCAGCGCGAGGTCGTCGGCCGTGAAGGGCGTGACCGGCGCGTTGACGTCCGGCGAGGCCGGGGCGCCGTCACAGGTGCGGGCCGGGTCGAAGGTGCCGTACGCCCCGGAGCTGCAGGTGAAGCCCACCACGGCGTCGCCGGCGACGACCACGGTGCCGCCCAGCCGTGCCGTCGACCGGACGACCGCCACGTCGCGCACGACCGCGTCGCCCTCGACCACGGCCCCGGCCTCGACCCAGGCCCGGCCCTCGATCCGGGCGTCGCCGAGCACCTGCGCGTCGCCGCGGACCACGGCGTCCGGGCCGACGAAGGCGGTCGGGTCCACCGTCGCGGAGTCGTCCACCCAGCCGCCCCCGTTGGCGTGCCGGTGGCCGCCCGGGGTGGCGGGCTCGGCCGCGTCGTCGGCGACGGTCGCACCGGAGACGCGGAACTCGTACGGGTATCGGGCGACGTCGCCGTACCCGTCGGACGAGGCGTGCGCGTGGTCGGCCGTCGGGGTGCCCACGACGACGAGGTACACCTCCCGCTCGCCCGTGCGCAGGGTGAGCTGCACCTCCTGGTCGAGGCTCTCCGTCACGGGGCTGTAGCGAGGGGACCCGTCGCGGACCGCGACGAACCCGAAGCTCAGGCCGGCGTCGGCGGCGTCGCCGTGACCCCGCAGGCGCAGGTGGATGTCGCGCACGCCGGCGTCGGGCTCCAGCCGCACGATGGTGAAGCCGTAGTCGGACGGCGCGAACGAGTCGAGCACGCGGTAGTGACCCGGATCGCCCTCGACCGCATCGGCGGGCGTGGTCCGGTCCGCCAGCAGCACGGGGTCCATCTCCGCGACGGCGGCGGCGATCGCGCTGCGGTCGGCGAAGTCCCACGTGACCGTCCGCAGGGCGTACTCGGCCACCCGCCGGTTCAGGTCCGCCTGGCTGATCCCGGTCAGCCGCATGTAGGCCGCGAGCGGGTCCTCCCCGGCCTGGGCCTCGCGCCAGAGCCGACCGAGGATCTGCTCGCCGTCCCGCTCCGTCAGGTACTGCAGCAGGAGCCAGCTGCTGTCGCCCAGCCGCGCGCTCGACCAGTGCAGCTGCGGGCTGCGCACCAGGTCCGCGGTGCTCCCGATGCCGCCGGGCGCGGCGACGGTGGCGAGGTAGGCGGCGCTGGCGGACCCGAACGTCGCCGGGTCGGCGGCGAAGCCGTGACCAGGCGAGTCGAGGGCCGCGAAGCCCTGCACCACCTCGGCGAAGCCCCGGGCGAGCTCCCAGGACGGGTCGAACTCCGACCCGCCGACCGGGGCCGCGCCAGAGGTCGAGACGGTCGCGGACTCGTGCCCGCGGGCGGTCAGCGCCGAGACGTCCACGCGCAGCAGCCCGACGCCGTCGGTCACGCTCCCGGTCGCGCCGCGCTCGTCCTGCGACAGCCCGCCCACCTGCGGGGTGACCGCGCCGCTCGTCGGCGATCCGGGGCCGTCCGACCACGTCCGGTCGACCACGACGACGACCTTGTGGTGCGCGATCGCCCCGTCCGCGGCCACCACGCCCAGGTCGTGCACGTCGAGGTCGTACAGGGCGTCGAGCTGGGCCACCGCGCGTTCCGCGTCGAACCGGAGCTCGGCCGGCGCCGTCGCCGGGTCGGCGCCCGCCCGGTCGCCCCACGCCAGCACGACGTCGCGCCCCTCGCGGACGTGCGCGCGCTTCCAGGACTCGCTCCAGGCGGCGGGCACGACGACGGTCTTGTCGTCGCGGACGTGCCGCACCACGGCGGTGAGCCCGAGCCCGGCGACGAGGACGGCCGCGAGCACGGCGGCGACCGTCGCGCCGCGTCCCCACCGACCCATGCCCTGCTGTCCCCTCGATCGCCCGTGCGGTGGCGCGCACGCCGGGCGAGAGCCTCGATCGGTGCGACCGGACCGCGTGCGGGAGACGTGCCGGGACCCGGTCGCCACCCTGCGCCACGGCCACMGGCGGCGGGACCCGCGCACGGCTGCCCCACTGTCGCCGACGCCTCCGGACGAGTCAATCGCGGGCACAACCACCGAACGGGTGATTCTGACCGGTCCCGCGGCCGCGTGCTCAGATGAGCAGCGAATGCTGCAGATGTTGCGAGGTGTCGACAGGGTGCCTACTGTGGAGAGGTGATCGAGTCGGACGAGCTGCTGTCCATCCGCGCAGCCGAGCTGTACTACGAGGACGACAAGACCCAGGACGAGATCGGGTCCATCCTCGAGCTCACGCGCTGGAAGGTCGGGCGGCTCCTCGCCCAGGCGAAGGCGGACGGCTTCATCCGGATCGAGATCGTGCACCCGCGCGCCCGGCGCCTGCCCATCGAGCGTCGGCTGCGCGAGACCTGCGGCCTGACCGACGCGGTCGTCGTCTCCACGGCGGGCGTCGACGGGCAGGACGAGCACGAGGTCCAGTCGCGGGTCGCCCAGGCCGCCGCCGACTACCTGGCCTCCCTGCGTCCCGTGCCGCGCACGCTCGGGCTCAGCTGGGGCCGGACGCTGCACGAGATCTCGGTGCACCTCGAGGACGGCTGGGCGTCGGGCGTCGACGTCGTGCAGATCAACGGCGGCGTGAGCCGCACCCGGCGGGCCGGCACCGCGGCGACCACCGCGGTCGCCATCGCCCAGAAGGGCCGGGGGCAGGCTGCGCTGCTGCCCAGCCCGGCGATCCTCGAGCGCCTCGAGACCAAGCAGGCCATCGAGTCCGACCGCGCCGTCGCGGCCGTCCTCGAGCTCGCCTCGACCGCGGACGCGTACCTCTTCAGCGCCGGCGCCGCCGACGAGACCTCGGTGCTCGTCGACAGCGGCTACCTCACGGCGGACGACGTCGCGGACCTCGTGCGTCGGGGCGCGGTCGGCGACGTCGTCGGGCGGTACATCGACAGCGCGGGCGCGATCGTCGACCCCCGCCTGGACGAGCGGACCGTCGGGCTCCCGCTCGAGCGCCTGCGCGCGGCGCCGCTCAGCATCGCCGTCATCGCCGGGGCGGCCAAGCACGCCGTGGCCGACGCCGTCGTGTCCAGCGGGCTCTGCACCGTGCTGGTCACCGACGAGGAGACCGCCACGACCCTCATCGAGAAGCACATGACCAGCGAAGGACAGCGAGGCTCAGCATGACAGGCACGCAGATCGCCCCCTCCGACCGCGCGCTCGCGCTGCTCGGCGGTGAGGCCAACGACGCCAACCTGCGGCGCTACCTGCACGGGATCCCCGGGGTGGACGCCGTCGGGCTCGAGCAACGGGCCGCGGGCCTGGGCACGCGCTCGATCAAGACGACCTCGAAGGCGTGGGCGCTCGACCGCATCATCGCGCTCATCGACCTGACCACCCTCGAGGGCGCCGACACGCCCGGCAAGGTGCGCTCGCTGGTCGCCAAGGCCCTGACGCCCGACCCGGCCGACCCCGGCTGCCCGCGGGTCGCCGCGGTCTGCGTGTACGGCGACATGGTCCCGCACGCGGTGCAGGCGCTCGGCGCGTCGCACGGCGACCCCGACAAGGGCGGGATCTCGGTCGCGGCGGTGGCCACGGCGTTCCCCAGCGGGCGCGCGTCGCGGTCCATCAAGCTGGAGGACACGGCCGACGCGGTCGCCGCGGGTGCCGACGAGATCGACATGGTGATCGACCGCGGCGCCTTCCTGGCGGGTCGGTACGGCCAGGTCTACGACGAGATCGTMGCCGTGAAGGAGGCCTGCCGCCGCGCCGACGGCACGTACGCGCACCTCAAGGTGATCCTCGAGACGGGCGAGCTGAACACGTACGACAACGTCCGCCGCGCCAGCTGGCTCGGCATCCTCGCCGGGGGCGACTTCATCAAGACGTCGACCGGCAAGGTCTCCCCCGCCGCCACGCTGCCCGTCACGCTGCTGATGCTCGAGGTGGTGCGCGACTGGCACCGGCTCAGCGGGCACAAGATCGGCGTCAAGCCGGCCGGTGGCATCCGGGCGTCGAAGGACGCGATCAAGTACCTGGTGACGGTTGCCGAGACGGTCGGCGAGGAGTGGCTGACGCCGCACCTGTTCCGGTTCGGCGCGTCGAGCCTGCTCAACGACGTGCTGCTGCAGCGCCAGAAGATGACGACCGGGCACTACTCCGGTCCCGACTACGTGACGATCGACTGAGGGGCCCGCAGATGTCATTCCTCGAGTACGCGCCCGCGCCCGAGTCGCAGGCGATCCTGAACCTGCGCAGCGAGTACGGCCTGTTCATCGGCGGCGAGTTCCGCGAGGGGCACGGCGCGCCGTTCGCCTCGATCTCTCCGGCGACGGAGAAGCACATCGCGACCATCGCGACGGCGGACGAGGCCGACGTGGACGCCGCCGTCGCCGCCGCCCGCAAGGCCTACGACAAGGTCTGGTCGCGGATGTCCGGCGCCGACCGCGGCAAGTACCTGTTCCGGATCGCGCGCCTGCTGCAGGAGCGGGCCCGGGAGCTCGCCGTGGCCGAGAGCCTCGACAACGGCAAGCCGATCAAGGAGAGCCGCGACGTCGACATCCCGCTGGTCGCGGCCTGGTTCTTCTACTACGCCGGCTGGGCCGACAAGCTCGACCACGTCGGTCTCGGGGCCCGCCCGGCGCCGCTGGGGGTCGCCGCGCAGGTGATCCCGTGGAACTTCCCGCTGCTCATGCTCGCGTGGAAGATCGCCCCGGCGCTGGCCGCCGGCAACACGGTCGTCCTCAAGCCGGCCGAGACCACGTCGCTGACCGCGCTGCTGTTCGCCGAGATCGTGCAGCAGGCCGACCTGCCCCCCGGCGTCGTCAACATCATCACGGGTGCGGGCGACACGGGCGCGGCCCTGGTCGGCCACGGGGACGTCGACAAGGTGGCGTTCACCGGGTCGACGTCGGTCGGCCGGGCGATCGCGAAGTCGGTCGCCGGCACGAACAAGAAGCTGACCCTCGAGCTGGGCGGCAAGGCGGCGAACATCGTGTTCGACGACGCCCCCATCGACCAGGCCATCGAGGGCATCGTCAACGGCATCTTCTTCAACCAGGGGCACGTGTGCTGCGCGGGCAGCCGGCTGCTGGTGCAGGAGTCGATCCACGACGAGGTCGTCGACCGGCTGAAGAACCGCCTGTCGACGCTGCGGCTCGGCGACCCGCTGGACAAGAACACCGACATCGGTGCCATCAACAGCGCCGAGCAGCTGCAGCGGATCCGGGAGCTCAGCGACATCGGCGAGGCCGAGGGCGCCGAACGCTGGACCGCGGCCTGCACCATCCCGGACAACGGGTTCTGGTACGCGCCGACCATCTTCACCAACGTGTCGACCAGCCACCGGATCGCCCGCGAGGAGATCTTCGGCCCGGTGCTGAGCGTGCTCACGTTCCGCACGCCGGCGGAGGCGGTCGCCAAGGCCAACAACACGCCGTACGGCCTGTCCGCCGGCATCTGGACCGACAAGGGCAGCCGCATCCTCGCGGTCGCCGACAAGCTGCGCGCCGGCGTGATCTGGGCGAACACGTTCAACCGGTTCGACCCGTCCAGCCCGTTCGGCGGCTACAAGGAGTCCGGGTACGGCCGCGAGGGCGGTCGGCACGGCATCGCCGCGTACCTCACGAGTGGAGCCGCCAAGTGAGCCGCCTCGCCGTACCCAAGACGTACAAGCTCTACATCGGCGGGGCGTTCCCGCGCAGCGAGTCGGGCCGCACCTACGAGATCGTCGGCGCCAAGGGCGCGTTCCTCGCCAACGCGGCGAAGGCCTCGCGCAAGGACGCACGGGACGCGGTCGTCGCCGCCCGGGCCGCGGTCGGTGGCTGGTCGGATGCCACGGCCTACAACCGCGGCCAGGTGCTCTACCGCGTCGCCGAGATCCTCGAGGGCCGCCGGGCGCAGTTCGTCGCGGAGATCGTCGACGCCGAGGGCGTGTCGACGTCCGTCGCGACCGCGCAGGTGGACGCGGCCATCGACCGCTGGGTCTGGTACGCGGGCTGGTGCGACAAGTACGCGCAGGTGGCCGGCAACGCCAACCCCGTCGCCGGGCCGTACTTCAACATCTCGGTGCCGGAGCCCACGGGCGTCGTCGCGATCATCGCCCCGCAGGACTCGTCGCTGCTCGGCCTGGTGTCCGCGGTGGCCCCCGCACTCGTCGGCGGCAACACGGTCGTCGTCGTGGCCAGCGAGCGGCTCCCTCTGTCGGCGATCAGCCTGTCCGAGGTGCTCGCGACGAGCGACGTGCCCAAGGGCGTCGTCAACGTGCTCACGGGGTCACCGGCCGAGATCGCGCCCTGGCTCGCCAGCCACGCCGACGTCAACGCGCTCGACCTGGTCGGCGCGGGCGACCTCGACTGGGTCGACCTGCAGATCGCGGCGGCCGACACCCTCAAGCGGGTCATCCCGCCCGAGAACGGCCCGGACGCCGCGGCGCCGTCCCTGGACCGGATCACGGCGTTCTCGGAGACGAAGACGGTCTGGCACACGAAGGGCCTGATCTAGGACGGCAGCACGAAGGCCCGCACCCGGCAGCGGGTGCGGGCCTTCGTCGTGCTCAGGCGCGGTGCCGGCTGCCGCGGGCGCTGGCGTAGGCGGGCAGCAGCACCTGCTCGATGAGCGCCAGGCGCTCGTCGTGGTGCAGGAACGTGTGCTGGGCGGCGGTGACGGCGACGTCGCGCAGGTCGGCCAACGTCCAGCCGGCCTCCTCGACCAGCAGCGTGAGCTCCCGGGTCATCGAGGTGCCGGACTGCAGCCGGTTGTCGGTGTTGACGGTCACGGCGAACCCGAGGTCCCGCAGGCGCGAGATGGGGTGGGCGGCCACGGACTCGGCGGCGCCCGTCTGCACGTTCGAGGACGGGCACAGCTCGAGCGGGATGCGCCGGTCGCGGACCCAGTGGGACAGGGTGCCCAGCTTGTCGCCGAGCTCGTCCGTGCTGATGTCCTCGACCAGGCGGACGCCGTGGCCGATCCGCAGCGCGCGTCCGACGTGGATCGCGTCGGCGATCGACTCCGGCCCGACCGCCTCGCCCGCATGGACCGTCGCCGGGAAGTCCGCCTCGGACAGGGTGGCGAACGCGCTGGCCAGCCGCGCGGCCGGGAAGCCGATCTCGGCGCCGGCGATGTCGAAGCCGACCACGCCGTTGTCCCGGTTCTCCAGCGCCAGCGCCGCGATCTCGTCGCCCCGGTCCGCGTGTCGCATCGCCGTGACGAGGGTGCCGATCCGGATCGAGCGGCCCTGCGACGCGGCCTCGGCGATCCCCTCCGCGAACCCGGCCTGCACCGCGTCGACCACCTGCTGGAGCGAGAGTCCCTTGCTCAGGTGCTGCTCGGGCGCGTACCGCTGCTCGGCGTAGACGACGCCGTCGGCGGCCAGGTCGAGCACCGACTCCCGGGCGACCCGGCGCAGCCCCTCCTCGGTCTGCATGACCGCGACGGTGTGGTCGAACGTCTCGAGGTACCGCACCAGGGTCCCCGAGCTCGCGGCCTCGACGAACCAGCGGCCCAGCTCGTCGGCGTCGGTCGTCGGCAGCTCGTAGCCGATCTCGCCGGCCAGCTCGATGATCGTCGCCGRGCGGAGCCCACCGTCGAGGTGGTCGTGGAGGACGACCTTGGGAAGTCCGGGGATCAGCGCGACCAGGGATGCGACGGCATCGGTGGCCTCGGGCGTGTCGGAGGGCGACGTCATGGCCCCACCGTAGCGGGACGGACGTTCACCAGCAGTCGGTCAGCCGTCCGCCCCGTCATCGTCGGGCACCTCGGTGTCCTGCTCGACCACGTCGGCCTCGTCGGCGAGCCCCTCGCGGTCGGGCCGGGCGAAGGCGGGCTCGTACTCCTCGGGGTCGGTGACGTCCGGTGTGTCGTCGTCGCCGAGGTTGCGAGGGACGTCGGGGTCCGCCGGGGCCAGTCCGGCGTCCCGCCACGAGTCGCTGCCGGGAACGGTGCTCATCACCCCATCGTGCCCCCGCCGACGCGGAGCCGCGAGGGGTCAGGCGTCGATGCGGTCGATCACCAGGGGCCGCACCGGCACGGCGGTGCCGGCGGGTGCGACGACGACCGCGCCGCCGAGCGCCTYGATCGCGCGGCCGAACCGCTCGGGCGTGTCGGTGTGCAGCGTCATGAGCGGCTGACCGGCCCGTACGACGTCCCCGGGCTTGGCGTGCAGCTCGACGCCGGCCCCGGCCTGCACCGGGTCCTCCTTGCGCGCGCGGCCGGCCCCGAGGCGCCAGGCCGCGATGCCGACGGCGTAGGCGTCCAGCTCGGCGAGCACGCCGTCCGCCTCCGCGAGCACCTGCGACGTCTCCCGGGCCACCGGCAGCGTGGCGTCCGGGTCGCCGCCCTGGGCCGCGATCATGCGCTTCCACGCGTCCATCGCCCGGCCGTCGCGCAGCGCCGCCTCGACGTCGTCGACGGGCCGTCCGGCCGCCGCGAGCATCTCGCGCGCCAGGGCCACGGTGAGCTCGACGACGTCCGCCGGTCCGCCGCCGGCGAGCACCTCGACCGACTCGCGGACCTCGAGCGCGTTGCCCGCCGTCAGCCCGAGCGGCGTCGACATGTCGGTGAGCAGCGCGACCGTCCGCACGCCCGCGTCGGTGCCCAGCGCGACCATGGTCCGGGCCAGCTCGCGGGCGCGGTCGACGTCCTTCATGAACGCCCCGGAGCCCACCTTGACGTCGAGCACCAGCGCGCCCGTGCCCTCGGCGATCTTCTTGCTCATGATCGAGCTGGCGATCAGCGGGATGGCCTCGACCGTGCCCGTCACGTCGCGCAGCGCGTAGAGCTTGCGGTCGGCGGGCGCGAGGCCCGAGCCGGCCTGGCAGATGACCGCGCCGACGTCGTCGAGCTGCGCCATCATCTCGTCGTTGCTCAGGGCCGCCCGCCAGCCGGGGATCGACTCGAGCTTGTCCAGCGTGCCGCCCGTGTGACCGAGCCCGCGGCCCGACAGCTGCGGCACCGCGACGCCGAAGACGGCGACCAGCGGGGCCAGGGGCAGCGTGATCTTGTCCCCGACGCCGCCGGTGGAGTGCTTGTCCGCGGTCGGCCGGGACAGCCCCGAGAAGTCCATCCGCTCGCCGCTGGCGATCATCGCGGCCGTCCACCGGGCGATCTCCGCGCGGTCCATGCCGTTGAGCAGGATGGCCATGTTGAGCGCCGACATCTGCTCCTCGGCCACGACCCCGCGCGTGTACGCGTCGATGACCCAGTCGATCTGCGCGTCGGACAGGCGGCGCCCGTCGCGCTTGGTGACGATGACGTCCACGGCGTCGAACGACTCGGTCATGCGCGTTCCTCCAGGTCAGCGGGCCCGAAGGCGTCGGGGAGCACCTCGGTCATCGGCTTGACGCCGTGCGTGGTCTCCACCTGCAGTCGCGCTCCCCCGTGCTCCCACAGCAGCTGGCGGCAGCGGCCGCAGGGCATGAGCACGTTGGCGTGCTTGTCCACGCACGTGAACGCCACCAGCCGCCCGCCGCCCGAGACGGTCAGCGCCGAGACCAGCGAGCACTCGGCGCACAGCGTCACCCCGTACGAGGCGTTCTCGACGTTGCAGCCGACGACCACCCGCCCGTCGTCGACCAGCGCGGCGGCGCCGACCGGGAAGTTCGAGTACGGCGCGTACGCCTTGTGCATGACGTCCGTCGCGGCCGCCCGGAGGGCGTCCCAGTCGATGTCCACTTCAGCTCACTTCGTGTAGGGGATGCCCTCGGCGGCCGGCGGGCGCACGCGTCCGACGAGACCCGCGACGGCGAAGATCGTCACGATGTAGGGCGTCATCAGCATGATCTGGCTGGGGATCGGCGTCTGGATGATGCTCAGCTGCAGCTGCAGGTTGTTGGCGAAGCCGAACAGCAGCGCGGCGGCGAGAGCGCCCTTCGGGCTCCAGCGGCCCAGGATCATCGCGGCGAGCGCGATGTACCCCTTGCCGTTGGTCATCTCCTTGCCGAACGCCAGCCCGGCCGCGACCGTGAAGAACGCGCCGCCGAGACCGGCCACCGCGCCGCCCAGGACCGTGGAGCGCAGCCGGGTCCGGTTGACCTTGATGCCGACCGTGTCCGCCGCCTTCGGGTGCTCGCCGACGGACCGCAGGCGCAGGCCCCAGCGGGACCGGAACACCATGATCTGCAGCAGGATCACGACGACGTACATGATGTAGACGAGCACCGTCTGCCGGAACAGCACCGGGCCGATGATCGGGATCTGCGAGAGCACCGGGATGCTGATGACGGGCAGGCCGGGCGGGTTGTTCCAGGTGTCCGGGTTCTGCTTGAGCACCGTGGAGAACAGGTAGCTGGTCACGCCGATCACCAGCACGTTGAGCACGACGCCGACGATGATCTGGTTGACCACGTACTTGATGGCGAAGAGCACCAGCAGCAGACCGACGAGCGCCCCCGCGAACGGTGCGGCGATCAGGCCCGCGTACGCACTGCCCGTGAGGGTCGCGACGACGGCGGCCAGGAACGCGCCGCCGAGCAGCTGACCCTCGATGGCGATGTTGATGATGCCCGAGCGCTCGCACAGCAGACCGGCCAGGGCGCCGAACACCAGCGGGATGGCCAGGAACAGCGAGCCCTGCAGCAGCCCGGTGAGGGGCAGGCCGCTGGTCTTGCCGGCCACCGCCCACACCAGGAACGCGAACACCATGAGCACGCCGTACGTGATCGGCAGCCAGGCGCCGACCTTGCGCCGCTGCCGCGTCGCGTTGAACGACAGGCCCGCCAGCACCAGGGCGCCGAGGCACAGGACGATCGCCGTGAGCTTCGACGGCACCGCGAACGGGTCGAAGTGGACGAAGTCCTTGGACGTCGAGATGGAGAACGTGCTGACGTCACCGCTCTCGCCCATCAGGCCGAACACGACGAGGCCGAGCAGGGCGACGGCGCCGTAGGCGATGGGGGCGTGCCAGCGGATGGGCGGCAGCACGAGCTCGCCGGCGGGGCGGGCCGCGGCCGGGGCGTCGATCGTGGGGGCGCTCACGCGCTGACCTCCTTCGCGGCGACGGGGACCACAGGTTTGGGTGCGCGTGGCGCGTCCGGCGAGGGCAGCCGGAACACCGCCCGGACCAGCGGCGGGGCCGCGATGAACAGCACGATGAGGGACTGCACGACGAGCACGATGTCGATGGGCGTCCCGGTGCGCGCCTGCATGACGACGCCGCCGGCGCGCAGCGCGCCGAACAGGATGCCCGCGAAGACCGTGCCCAACGGCTTGGACCGGCCGAGCAGGGCGACCGTGATGGCGTCGAACCCGTAGCTCGCCGCGACGCCGGCCGTGAGCACCCGCTCGGTGCCCAGCACCTGCGCCGACCCGGCCAGACCGGCGAAGGCACCGGCCGTGAGCATGACCCAGATGTAGGTGGAGTTCACCGAGATGCCGGCCGTGCGCGCCGCGTGCGGGTTGGACCCGACCGCGCGCCAGCGGAAGCCGACGGTCGAGCGCTCCATGAGCCACCACGTGAACACCGCGGCGGCGATGGCCACCAGGAAGCCGGCGTGCAGCCGGTAGCCGCTGCCCAGCAGCAGCGGGTAGGCGGCGCTGTCGGGGATGGGGGGGCTCACCGGGTTGTTGCTGCCCGGCCGCTGGAACGCGTCGAGGCTCAGCAGGTACGCCACGAGGTAGACGGCGATGTTGTTGAGCATGATCGTGACGATGACCTCGTGCGCACCCGTGCGCGCCTTGAGCACACCCGCGATGCCGGCCCACAGGGCACCACCGACCGCGGCGCCGATCACGCAGAGCAGCAGGTGCAGCCCGGGGGGCAGGTCGAACGCGAACCCGATGTACCCGGCGAAGATGCCACCGAGGATGATCTGGCCCTGGGCACCGATGTTGAACAGGCCGGCGCGGAAGCCGATCCCCAGGCCGAGGCCGGCGAGGATCAGCGGCGTCGCGACGGTCAGGGTCTCGGTCAGCGGCCGGATGGCTCGCGCGAAGGTCGCGGCCCGCGGGTCGTAGATCGCGCCGGCGAACAGGGCCGCATAGGCCTCGGACACCGCGGTCCACGCGGCCGAGAGGACGTCACCGGGCTTGGCGAAGAAGTAGGTCGCCGCGGCCTGGACCTGCGGGTCGGCGGCCGCGATGAGGACCCCACCGAGGATCAGGGCGAGGACGACGGCGAGCACCGAGACGAGCCAGCTGCTCGACAGCATCTCGTGCAGGATCCGGCGGCCGCCGTCGGGCTCGTCGGTCTCGACGGGCTCGACCACCCCGGTCTGGGCCGGGGGCGGCACGGCGGCGTCGGGCAGCGGGTCCGGCGTGGGGCTGCTCACAGCTCCTCCTGGGGGAACGTCGGGTCGGAGGTCGGCGCGCCGGGCGCATCGGCCTCGAGGTCCAGCTCGCCGAGCGTCGTGTGGTGCTCGGCGGCCTGCCGCACGGCGTCCTCGAGCGGCACGCCGGCCATCATCAGGCCGAGGACGTCGCGGTCGGTCCCTCCGGGCACGTTGCCGACGATGCGGCCGCGGTACATCACGAGGATGCGGTCGGCCAGCGCCAGCACCTCGTCCAGCTCGGTCGACACGATGATCACAGGGGTGCCGCTGTCGCGCTCCTCCACGATCCGGGAGTGCACGAACTCGATCGAGCCGACGTCCAGGCCGCGTGTGGGCTGCGACGCGATGAGCAGGCGCAGCGGCCGCGACATCTCCCGCGCCAGCACGACCTTCTGCTGGTTGCCACCGGACAGCGTGCTCGCGTGGGCGTCGATCGAGCCGGTGCGCACGTCGAACTCCGCGATCCGGCGCTCGGCGTTCGCGCGGATCGCCGCGGGCTTCAGCGCGACGCCACGGGCGAACGGCTCGTACCGGTGCAGGTCGAGAATGAGGTTCTCGGCGATCGAGAAGTCGGCGATGACGCCGTCGGTCGACCGGTCCTCGGGCACGAAGCCCAGCCCGGCGTTCAGCACGTCTCGCACCGAGCGCCCCACCAGCTCGACGCCGTCCAGCTGCACCGACCCGGCGACGGGGGCCTGCAGCCCGAGCATGACCTCGGTGAGCTCGGTCTGGCCGTTGCCCTGGACCCCGGCGACGGCGACGATCTCGCCGCGCGCCACGTCGAACGACACGTCGTCGATCTGGCGCACGCCGGCCTCGTCGATGACGGTGAGGTTGCGCACCTGCACGGTGACCTCGCCCGGCACGGCCTCGCTGCGCGCGACACCCAGCTCGACCGAGCGCCCGACCATGAGGGACGCCAGCTCGGTCTCGGAGCTGGTGGGCTCGGCGGTGCCGACGACCTTGCCGCGGCGGATGACGGTGATGCGGTCCGCGACGGCGCGGACCTCCCGCAGCTTGTGGGTGATGAAGACGATCGAGGTGCCCGACTCCTTGAGCTGGCGCATGATCGCGATCAGCTCGTCCGTCTCCTGCGGCGTCAGCACGGCGGTCGGCTCGTCGAGGATGAGGACCTTGGCGTGGCGGGAGAGCGCCTTGATGATCTCGACGCGCTGCTGGACGCCGACCGGGAGGTCCTCGATGTAGGCGTCGGGGTCGACGTGGAACCCGAACTGGTCGGAGATCTMCTTGACCCGGCGTCGCGCCTCGGGGAGGTCGATCAGGCCGCCGCCGCGCACGGGCTCGTGGCCCAGCACGACGTTCTCCGCGACGGTGAAGACGGGGACCAGCATGAAGTGCTGGTGGACCATCCCGATCCCGGCGCCCATGGCGTCGCCCGGGCCGGCGAAGGTGACGGGGACGTCGTCGACGAGGATCTGGCCGTCGTCGGGGTCGTACAACCCGTACAGCACGTTCATCAGCGTGCTCTTGCCCGCGCCGTTCTCGCCGAGCAGCGCGTGGATCTCACCGGGCTCCACGACGAGGTCGATGTGATCGTTGGCGACCAACGACCCGAAGGTCTTGGTGATGCCCTGCAGCTCCAGCTTCACCGATGGGCTCCTTCGACTCGCGCGTTCTCAGACACTATCCATCTGCCCGGCGCGACGGCGTGCCGGACAGGCCGACGGCCCGGGCACGTGGCCCGGGCCGTCGTCCTGCTGTCGTGCGTCAGATCACTTCGGGGAGGCGTCGGACTCCACGACGATGTCGCCCGAGATGATGCCGGCCTTGAGCTCCTCGACCTTCGCCTTGACGTCGTCCGAGACCTTCGAGTCGAAGTCGTGGAACGGCGCCAGGCCGAGGCCCTCGTTCTCCAGCGTGCCGACGTACGGGTCGGAGCTGAACTTGCCGTCCACGGCCTCGCTGATCGTGTCGAAGACGGCCGGGCCGATCTCCTTCATGACCGAGGTGAGGACGATGGGGCCGTACTCCGTGGTGACGAACCAGTCGGCGTCGACGCCGACGATCGCGACGTTGCCGGCCGCCTGCGCGACGGAGGCGGTGCCGAGACCGACCGGGCCGGCGACGGGCATGATGATGTCCGCGCCCTGGTCGATGAAGGACTGGCCGATGTTCTTGCCGTCGTCCTGGCTGTCGAAGTTGCCGGCGAAGACGCCGGTCTGCGCGGCCTTGTCCCAGCCGAGGAGCTGCACGGACTTGCCGTTGTCCTCGTTGTACTTGGCGATGCCGTCCGCGAAGCCGTCCATGAAGATCGTGACGGACGGGATCTGGATGCCACCGAACGTCGCGACCTTGCCGGTCGTCGACTGCGCCGCGGCGACGTAGCCCGCGAGGTAGGCCGACTGCGCCGTGTCGAAGAGGATCGGCTTGGCGTTGTCGATGGTGACGGGGTTGAAGTCCGCGTCGGAGAACGAGCTGTCGACGAGCGCGAACTTGATGTCCGGGTTCGCCTCGGCGGCCGTCTGGATCGGGTCCTCGAGCAGGAAGCCGACACCGATGATCAGGTTGCAGTTCTCGGCGACGAGGCTGTCGATGTTCGGCGTGTAGTCCGTGTCGGCGCTCGACTCGACGTGCGCCTCGGTGATCCCGAGCTCGTCCTTGGCCTTCATGAGGCCCTCGAACCCGGCCTGGTTGAACGACTTGTCGTCGAACCCACCGGCGTCGGAGACCATGCAGGCCTTGAAGTCGACCGACGCGGCGGTCGTGCCGTCTGCGCCGGGGGTGGCGTTGTCCTCGGGGGCACTGCCACACGCCGCAAGCGCGAGGGCGACCGCCCCGCCGAGCGCGGCCACTCGAATGATCTTCTTCACGCGACTCTCCTGAATCTCGTCAGCAGCCGGTCCGGCTGGGCCGACCGTGCGGATGGCACGACGGTGTACCACCACAAGGTCTGGGGCTGCCCGGCATTGATTCCTCGGACCCTAACGAGCGCAACGTGTCGGGCAGGTTACCGCTGGGTATCTGTGCAGGTTCCGTTACCGACTTGGAATGTCCGCCCAGGTGACGGACGTGCCGTCTCAGCCTGCGAGAAGGGCGGCGCGGGCCARGAACAGCGCGCCGACCTCCACGGCACGCTCGTCCACCCGCAGGTCCCCCTGGTGGATGTCGAACGTGTGCCCGCCCGGCGTGCGCGTGCCCAGCCGCGCCATCGCCCCCGGCACCTTCGTGAGGTACCAGGCGAAGTCCTCGCCGCCGAGCGACTGCTCGGTCAGCAGCACCGACCCGGCGCCGAGCACGTCGCGCGCGGCCGCCTCGAGGACGCCCGTCGACTGCTCGGCGTTCTCGACCGGCGGGACGCCGCGGTGGTGCCGGACGTCGACCGTGACGCCCAGCGGGGCGACGACCTGCTCGACCGCGGAGTGGAACACCTCCGACGCCTTCTCCCAGGCGCGCACGTCCAGGCACCGCAGGGTGCCCTTGACCACTCCCGACGCCGGGATCGCGTTGTGCGCCGACCCGGCCTGCACGGCGCCCCAGGTGAGGTTGACGCCCGAGCGCGGGTCGAGCCGGCGGCCCAGGATCGCGGGCACCTGCGTGATGACCTGCCCGAGCGCGAAGACGACGTCACCGGTCAGGTGCGGCCGCGACGTGTGACCGCCCGGCCCCGAGATCGTCACGGTGACCTCGTCGCTCGCGGACGTGATGGGCCCGATGCGGGTGCCCACCTGGCCGACGTCGACCTTGGGGTCGCAGTGGAACGCGAGGATCTGCCCGACACCGTCGAGCCCGCCGGCGGCCACCACGTCGAGCGCGCCCCCGGGCTGCACCTCCTCGGCGGGCTGGAAGATCAGCCGGACGCCGGTGGTCAGCTGGTCGGCCACCTCGGCCAGGATGAGGCCCGCGCCGAGCACGGCGGTGGTGTGCACGTCGTGCCCGCAGGCGTGCGTGACGCCCCGGACCGTCGACGCCCACGGCACGCCGCTGGTGTCCTGCACGGGCAGCGCGTCGAGGTCCGCCCGCAGCGCGACCCGCTTGCGACCCGTGGCCATGGGGCTCGGGCCGATGTCGCAGACGAGCCCGCTGCCCGGCAGCAGCTGCGGCTCGAGGCCGGCCGCGCGCAGCCGCTCGGCGACGAGCTTGGTGGTCCGGACCTCGGTGCGGCCCAGCTCGGGATGGGCGTGGATGTCCCGCCGGACGGCCACGAGCTCGTCCCGCAGCCCCGCGGCGAGCGCGGCGAGACGCGCCGACACCGGCTCCACCGGGTCGGGCCGGAGGCTGGTCAGCGGGGCGACGACGGGCAGGAGGGGGGACGACGACACGCCTTCGACCCTATCCGCGACCGCGGCGGCCAGCGGCCGGCTCCGCGTCAGAGCAGGTCGTCGCGCCCGAGCGCCCGCCAGCCGTCGACCGCGGATTTCACGGCCTGGGCGTGCGCGCGCGTGGTCACGAGCACGGCGTCGGGGGTGTCGACGACGACCGCGCCGGGCAGGCCGAGCACCGTGACGGTCCGCTCCGTGCCCGACACGACGAATGCGCCGTCCGCGTCGATGCGCAGCACGGCCTCCTCGTCGCCGAGCGTGTCGACGGGCAGAAGCTCCGCGAGCGAGTCGAAGTCGCCGATGTCGTCCCACGTGAAGTCGCCCGGCACGACGGCCACCCCGCCGGCGGCCGCGACCGGCTCGGCGATCGCGTGGTCGATGGCGATCTTGGTCAGGCCGGGCCAGACGCGCTCGAGCACCTCGCCGCGCTCGTGGCCGTCCCAGGCGGCGGCGATCTCGAGCAGCCCGGCCGTCAGCGCCGGCAGTTGCGTCGCCAGGTGGTCCAGCAGCACGCGCGCCCGCACGATGAACATGCCCGCGTTCCAGCGGTACTCCCCCGTCGCCAGGTACTCGGTCGCCGTCTGCTCGTCCGGCTTCTCCGTGAACCCGGCGGCGTGCGCGACGGTCGGTGCACCGTCGAGGCCGAGCAGCGCACCCGAGCGCACGTAGCCGAACGCGGTCGAGGGGCCCGTCGCGGCGATCCCGAGGGTCACCACGTAGCCGGCGCGGGCGGCGACGACGCCCTCGCGCACCGCCTGCTCGAACGCCGCCGTCCCGTCGATGACATGGTCCGCGGCGAACGACCCCAGCACCACGTCCTCGCCGTGCCGGGCCAGCAGGACGGCCGCGGCCAGCCCGATCGCGGCCATCGAGTCGCGCGGCGAGGGCTCGGCCAGCACGTCGTCGGCCCCCAGCTCCGGCAGCTGTCCCGCCACGGTCACCGCGTGCCGTGCCCCGGTGACGACGAGCACGCCGCCCTGGCCCGTCAGCGGGAGCAGCCGGTCCACGGTCGCCTGCAGCAGCGTCCGGCCCGATCCCGTGAGGTCGAGCAGGAACTTCGGGTGGCCGGCGCGGGACAGGGGCCACAGGCGCGTACCCGCGCCGCCGGCGGGGACGACGGCGTGGAATCCGGGAATCGTGGTCGACATGGGGGTCAGGGTAGCGACCGGGTACACCCCCGCAGTGCTGTGCAATACCTCACAGCGGGGGCCTTACGGCCCTTGCCGACGGGTTGCGTACTGATCGGTTCACTACAGTTGACGCGACAAGGACGCCGTCGTCCGAACCTCTTTCTTCGCCAGGAGGCCCACAGTGCCTGCAGCGCCCCCAGCGCCGGCCGCCCGTAAGGCACCCGCCGGCACGCTCTACCGAGGGCGGGAAGGCATGTGGTCGTGGGTCGCGCACCGCGTGACCGGCATCGCGATCTTCTTCTTCCTGCTCGTGCACGTGCTCGACACGTCGCTCGTGCGCATCTCGCCCGAGGCGTACAACGACGTCATCGGCACGTACAAGAACCCGATCATGGGACTCGGTGAGGCCGGCCTCGTCGCCGCCATCGTGTTCCACGCGTTCAACGGCATCCGGATCATCCTCGTCGACTTCTGGGCCAAGGGCCCCAAGTACCAGCGCGTGATGCTGTGGGTGGTGCTCGGCCTGTTCGTCGTGACCATGGCCGGCTTCCTGCCGCGCCACCTGATGCACGTCTTCGGAGGCGAGTGATGAGCACCATCGCCGACCCGAAGGCCCCCCGTGCACCGCGCGCGAGGCCGTCCCGCCTGACCACCCGCGGCAACACCGAGCTGTACGGCTGGGTGTTCATGCGCGCGTCCGGCGTCGTCCTGCTGGTGCTGATCTTCGGGCACCTGTTCGTCAACCTGGTCGCCGGCGAAGGCGTCAAGGCGATCGACTTCGGCTTCGTCGCGGGCAAGTGGGCGTCGCCGTTCTGGCAGGTCTGGGACCTGCTCATGCTCTGGCTCGCGATGATCCACGGCACCAACGGCGTGCGGACGATCATCAACGACTACGCCGAGCGCGACGGCCTGCGGCTCGTCCTCAAGGGGCTGCTCTACCTCGCGTTCCTCGTCGTCGTCGTGCTGGGCACGCTCGTGATCTTCACGTTCGACCCGTGCCCGTCGGGCTCGCCCGCGGACCTGCTCCCGTCGTTCTGCACGGCGTCCTGACGCTCTCTCCCCAGACACAGGAAGGCATCGACCCCGATGCAGACCCACCAGTACGACGTCGTGATCGTCGGCGCGGGCGGCGCCGGCATGCGCGCGGCCCTCGAGTCCTCGACCCGCGTGCGCACGGCCGTCATCTCCAAGCTCTACCCGACGCGCTCCCACACGGGTGCGGCGCAGGGCGGCATGTGCGCCGCGCTGGCCAACGTCGAGGAGGACAACTGGGAGTGGCACACGTTCGACACCGTCAAGGGCGGTGACTACCTGGTCGACCAGGACGCCGCCGAGGTCATGGCCAAGGAGGCCATCGACGCGGTGCTCGACCTGGAGAAGATGGGCCTGCCGTTCAACCGCACGCCCGAGGGCAAGATCGACCAGCGCCGGTTCGGCGGGCACACGCGCAACCACGGCGAGGCCGCCGTGCGCCGGTCCTGCTACGCCGCCGACCGCACCGGCCACATGATCCTGCAGACGCTGTACCAGCAGTGCGTGAAGAACGAGGTCGAGTTCTACAACGAGTTCTACGTCCTCGACCTGCTGGTGGACCACGACCTCGCGGCCGGCCACGTGCCGGACGGCGAGGAGGTCAACGTCTCGGGCGTCGTCGCGTACGAGCTGGCCACCGGCGAGATCCACGTGTTCCAGGCCAAGTCGGTCGTGCTGGCCACGGGCGGCGCCGGGAAGATCTACAAGACGACGTCGAACGCCCACACGCTCACGGGCGACGGCATGGCGCTGGCGTACCGCCGCGGCATCCCGCTGGAGGACATGGAGTTCTTCCAGTTCCACCCGACCGGCCTGGCCGGGCTCGGCATCCTCCTGTCGGAGGCGGCGCGCGGTGAGGGCGCCATCCTGCGCAACTCCGAGGGCGAGCGCTTCATGGAGCGYTACGCCCCCACCATCAAGGACCTCGCGCCGCGGGACATCGTCGCCCGCTCGATGGCCAACGAGGTGCGCGAGGGCCGCGGCGCCGGCCCCAACAAGGACTACGTCCTGCTCGACCTCACGCACCTCGAGCCCGCGCACATCGACGCCAAGCTGCCGGACATCACCGAGTTCGCGCGCACGTACCTCGGCATCGAGCCGTACACCGAGCCCGTGCCCGTGTACCCGACGGCCCACTACGCGATGGGTGGCATCCCCACCAACATCGAGGCCGAGGTGCTGCGCAACCAGTCCGACGTCATCCGCGGCCTGTACGCCGCCGGCGAGGTCGCCTGCGTGAGCGTGCACGGCTCCAACCGCCTGGGCACCAACTCGCTGCTCGACATCAACGTGTTCGGCAAGCGGGCCGGCATCTCCGCCGCCGCGTACGCGCTGACCGCGTCGTTCGTGGAGCTCCCCGAGGACCCGGCGGCCACCGTCGTCGCCGGTCTCGAGGAGATCCGCACCCGGCCCGACGGCGAGCGCGTCGCGGACATCCGCAAGGCCCTGCAGGAGTCGATGGACCTCAACGCGCAGGTGTTCCGCACCGCCGACTCCCTCACGCAGGCGCTCGACGACATCAAGGCCCTGCAGAAGCGGTTCCGCCGGGTGTCGGTGCAGGACAAGAGCAGGATGTTCAACACCGACCTGCTCGAGGCCGTCGAGCTGGGCTTCCTGCTCGACATCGCGGAGACCGTCGTCGTCGGCGCCCTCAACCGGGACGAGTCGCGCGGCGGTCACTTCCGCGAGGACTTCCCGGACCGCGACGACAAGAACTACATGCGTCACACGATGGCCTACCGGCGTCCGCTGCCCGTCAAGGGCCACCGCCTGTGGGGCTCGGAGGGCGACGGCGACCACAAGGGCTCGTTCGCGCACACGACGCTGTTCGAGGACTACCAGCTCGTGCTGGGCTCCAAGCCCGTCACGATGACCCGCTACCAGCCGATGGAGCGTAAGTACTGATGACCGCGACCCTTGATGCTCCTGCGGCCGAGGTCGGAGCCATTCCCTCCTTCGACGTGACCCTCAAGGTCCGGCGCTACCTGCCGGGCGACGACGGCACCACGAGCGAGCCGTACTGGGACGAGTTCACGGTCCGCGCGCACGGCACCGACCGCGTCCTCGACGCCCTGCACAAGGTGAAGTGGGAGGAGGACGGCTCGCTGACGTTCCGCCGCTCCTGCGCCCACGGCGTGTGCGGCTCGGACGCCATGCGCATCAACGGCCGCAACCGCCTCGCGTGCAAGACGCTGCTCAAGGACCTCGACCTCAAGAAGCCGATCACGATCGAGCCCATCAAGGGCCTGCCGGTGATCAAGGACCTCGTCGTCGACATGGAGCCGTTCTTCGCCTCCTACCGCGAGATCATGCCGTTCCTCATCACCACCGGGAACGAGCCGACGAAGGAGCGCCTGCAGAGCGCCGAGGAGCGCGCACGCTTCGACGACACCACCAAGTGCATCCTGTGCGCCGCGTGCACGTCGTCGTGCCCCGTGTTCTGGACCGACGGGCAGTACTTCGGTCCCGCCGCGATCGTCAACGCGCACCGGTTCATCTTCGACAGCCGCGACGAGGGTGGCGCCCAGCGCCTCGAGATCCTCAACGACAAGGAGGGCGTGTGGCGCTGCCGCACCACCTTCAACTGCACCGAGGCGTGCCCGCGAGGCATCGAGGTCACCAAGGCGATCCAAGAGGTCAAGCGCGCGATGATCACGCGCGCCTTCTGACGCGTCCGACTCAGGGCACGCACCCGCTCGGGTGCGTGCCCTCGTCGCGTGAAGACTTCGTTGCGGTGAGCGGAACGAAGTCTTCACACGAGCGCCGTCCGACGCCCCGTCCGGGCGCGTGCCCTGATCTCGTGTGCGCTCGGTGCCCCACGCCGGGTAGCGTCCGCGGCGTGAGCCACGGCCCCGACGACGAGATCCTCCTGCCCGGCGGGAACGTCGGCGGGGCCGTCCGCGTCGGTGACACGGTGCGGCGGCCGACCGGCCCGTGGACGCCCGCGGTGCACGAGCTGCTGGACTTCCTCGCCGCCGCCGGGCTCCCCCGCATCCCGCGCGTGCTCGGCATCGACGACCGCGGCCGGGAGATCCTCACGTTCCTGCCGGGCCGGGTGCTCGACATCGGGCGGGAGACGCTGAGCGACGCGCAGGTCCGGTCGGCGATGCACTGGCTGCGGGACTACCACGCGGCCGTCGCGGACTTCCCCCGGGACAGTCGACGGTGGCGCTTCGTCGAGCGCGCCCTCGCGCCCGGCGAGATCGTGTGCCACCACGACAGCGCGATGTACAACATGACGTTCGACGGCGACGAGCTGGCCGGGGTGTTCGACTGGGACGTCGCGGGCCCGGGGATCCCGCTGGACGACGTCGCGATGTTCGCGTGGAACAGCGCCGTCCTGTTCCCCGACGCCCCCGCGGACGAGGTCGCCCACGTGCTGCGGACCATCGCCGACGGCTACGGCGGGCTCGACCCGCACGCCGTGCTCGACCACGTCGTCATCCGCATGACCGACGCGGCGAACCGCATCGCGGCCGCCCAGCTGGCGGGCGACCCCGGCATGCTCCGGCTGGGCGAGGCCGGCGAGCCGGCGAGCACCCGAGCACGCCTGGCGGTGCTGGCCGCGCGGCTCCCGGACCTGCACGCCGCGCTGGACGCCACGGGCTGACCTCTCAGACCGCGACTGCCTTCGCGGTCTTGCCCGGCGGCTCGACGTACGGCGGGTCCGCGGTCCAGGCGGCCGCGACCAGCATGATCCGGGCGATCAGGTTGACCCACACCAGCAGCGTGACCAGCACGGCGACCGAGGTGAACAGCGGGTTCTTGCTCACGCTGCCCGCCACGACGGTCGTGCCGAGCGTCCGCACGATCCCGAGGCCCGTCGCCGCGATCGCCGACCCCCGCAGCAGGTCCGGCCACGGAGGGTTCTCGCCGGCCAGCACCCGGACCACCAGCATGAAGAGCGCGGCGTCGATCACGAAGGCGACGGCGATGCCGAGCGTCCGCAGCACCAGCGTCGTCAGGCCGCTCCACCCGAGGGCGTCGAGGAGCCAGGACGCCACCGTCCCGACGCCCGTGGTGAGGATCGCCGACAGCAGCACCGCGAACGCCAGCCCGACGAAGCCGCCCAGGTCGCGGGCCTTGCCGAGCATCGGGTTGCCGGCGAGCTCGGACGCGAACATCGCCCGCACCGACCGGCGCAGGGCCGTCATCGCGGCGACCGCGCTGAGCAGGAGGACGACGACGGCGATGATGCCGGCGGCGGTCAGGCTGGTGGACAGCTCGAGGGTCGTCGGGTCGAGCGCGCCCTGGCCGTCCCCGGTGTCGAGGAGGTGGGGATAGGTGGTGTCGACCGCGTCCAGGACCCTCTCGCGCAGCTCGTCGTTGTCGCCCAGGACGGCGATGAACGCCGTGTAGCTGATGGTCAGCGCGGCGAACACCGAGAACAGGGCCGCATAGGCGATGCCTCCCGACAGCACGCCGCCGCTGCGGCGCCGGAAGCGCGCGTTCGCGCGACCGGGTCGGGTGTGCTGCCACCAGGCGTACGAGGCCTTGCCGCGGGCGACGAGCGACGGCCTGGCCGCGGGTGAGGACCGGTCCGCGCCGCCGCGCGCCCGGGCCGCCCCGCTCGCGACCGCGGGGCTCGTCTCGTCGGCTGCCATGCGCTGACCCTAGGTGGGCCCGCGAGCCCGGTACAGGCGCCGAACCGGTGAGCAGCGCGTCAGGCGCTGGGGGCGTCCGGCGTCGTCGGCCCGACGAACGGCGGGTTCGCCGTCCAGGCGGCAGCGAGCAGCGAGATGCGCGCGATGAGGTTGATCCAGACGAGCAGCGTGACGATGACCGCGACCGACGTGAACAGCGGGTTCTTGTTCACGCTGCCGGCGACCACGGTGGTGCCCAGGATCCGCACGATCCCGATGCCGACGCCGGCGATGACGGCCCCCCACCGCAGGTCGCGCCACGGGGGGTTCTCGCCCGCCAGCACCTTGACGATCAGCAGGAACGTCGCCGCGTCGATGACGAACGCGACCAGGATGCCGAGCGCCCGCAGCACCACGGTCGTCGACGAGCCCCACCCGAGCGCGTCGAGGATCCAGGACGCCGCCGTGGCCACGCTCGTGGTGAGCACGGCGGAGAGCAGGACGGCGAACGCCATGCCGACGAAGCCCCCGAGCTCGCGCGCCTTGCCGAGCACCGCGTTGCCGCCGCCCTCGGACGCGAACATCGCCCGCACGGCCGTCCGCAGGGCCGCCATCGCCGCGATCGCGCTGAGCAGCAGCACGACCACCGCGATGATCCCCGTGGCCGTGAGGCTGCCGCTGAGCACCAGCGAGTCGGGGTCGATCATCCCCGAGCCGTCACCGGTGTCGATCAGCCCGGGCAGCGAGGAGTTGATCGAGTCGAGCACCTTCGCGCGCAGCTCCTCGTTGTTGCCGAGGACGGCCATGAACACCGTGTACCCGATGGTCAGCGCCGCGAAGACCGAGAAGAGCGCGGCGTAGGCGATGCCGCCGGTGAGCACGCCGCCGCTGCGGGCGCCGAAGCGCGCATTCGCCCGGGCGGGACGCGTGTGCTTCCACCACTCGAGCAGGGCCTTCGCCCGCGTCACCAGCGACGGTCTCGTGCTCGGCCCCACGGGGTCGGGGGCGACGACGGTGGCGTGCGCGTGGGCCGCTCCCGCGCCGGCGGCCGCGCTCGTCTCGTCCCGGAGGGGGGTCTCGTCGGCCGTCATTCCCCGACACTAGGTCGCGGCGATGACCCCGGCATCTGCGGGCGAACCGGTGAGAGTGAAGTCACGCGCAGGCCGCCACACGCCGTCGTCGCCGTGCGCGTAGCTGTGGAAGCTGTCGACGACGAACGACGCGTCGAAGTCCGCCAGCCCCGCGAACGCCGCGTCGAGCTGGGCGTCGGGCACCTCGTGCGCGACGGTGACGTGCGGGTGGTAGGTGAACCGCAGCTCCTGCTCGAGGACCCCGGACCGGACGCTGCTCTCGAGCCCCTCGCACCCCGCCACACCCTCGGCCACCTGCACGAACACGACGGGCGAGACCGGTCGGAACGTCGCGGTGCCCCGCAGGCGGACGACGAAGGGCGCGTGCTGCTGCGCGATCGCCGCGAGGTGCTCGTCGACGGGCACGACCTCGTCGTGCTCGATCACCGTGGGACCCAGCAGGGTGATGTGCGGCGGGATGAAGTCCGCCCACGGGTCACCGAACTGCGCCCGGGCCGCCTGGAGGACCGAGCCGTACGGCTCCGGGACCGTGATCGCGACGCCGATCCGGACCTGGTTGCCGGAGCGGCCCGGCAGCCTCACGCGCCGACCCGCGCGCGCGTACGGCGCGGGAGGAGCCCACTGCGGTCGTAGAGGCGCTCCAGCGTGCCGGCGGCCAGCGCGCCGGCGCGGTCGGCACCGTCGGCCAGGATCTCGTCGAGCGACGCCGGGTCGGACAGGTAGCCGTGCACGCGGGCCTGGAACGGCGTGAGGAAGTCGACCACGACGTCCGCGAGGTCCTTCTTCAGGTCGCCGTAGCCCTTGCCCTCGTACTGCGCCTCGAGCGCGGGGATCTCGCGGCCCGTCAGCGCCGAGTAGATCGTCAGCAGGTTGGACACACCCGGCTTCGCCTCGGGGTCGAACCGGATCTCCCGCTCGGCGTCGGTGACCGCCGACTTGATCCGCTTGGCCACCACCTTGGGGTCGTCGAGCAGCTCGATCAGGCCGTTCGGGCTCTCGGCCGACTTGCTCATCTTGGCCGTCGGGTCCTGCAGGTCGTAGATCTTCGCGGTGGCCTTGACGATGTGCGGCTCCGGCACCACCACGGTGTCCGGCCCGAACCGGGAGTTCAGCCTCTGCGCGAGGTCCCGCGTGAGCTCGAGGTGCTGACGCTGGTCCTCACCGACCGGCACGAGGCTCGTGTCGTACAGCAGGATGTCGGCCGCCATGAGCACGGGGTAGGTGAACAGCCCGACCGTGGTGCCCTCGGTGCCGTGCTTCCCCGACTTGTCCTTGAACTGCGTCATCCGGTTGGCCTCGCCGAACCCGGTGTGGCACGACAGCAGCCACGCCAGCTCGGCGTGCTCGGGCACCTGCGACTGCACGAACAGGATCGACCGGTCCGGGTCCACGCCCGCCGCCAGGTACTGCGCCGCGGTCCTGCGGGTGCGGTCGCGCAGCACCCTCGGGTCCGGGCTCACGGTCAGCGCGTGCAGGTCGACCACGCAGTAGATCGCGTCGTGCTCCTCCTGCAGGGCGACCCACTGGGTCAGTGCGCCGAGGTAGTTGCCCAGCTGGAGGGAGTCGGACGTGGGCTGCATCCCGGAGAAGATGCGCGACTGCTGCGGCGCCAAGACCATCGGACCATTCTGTCAGGGCGGGAGGACCCGGCTCGCGGGTGCCGTCCCGGGGTGAGCGGAGGACGTGTTCTCGACCGGCGTCAGGTCGCCTCGTCGTCGTACGGGGTGGGTCTGGGCGGGCCTGCCGCCGCCGCGGCAGCGACGCCACCGGTCGCCGCACGGGCCGCCCCTGCCCCGGTCACAGGCCGGGTGGCCGGCGTGCTCACGGGGCGGACCGGGTCGTCCTCGAGGAGGGCGTCGCGCACGATGCGGCGCGGGTCGTACTTGCGCGGGTCGAGCGCCGACCAGTCGACGTCGCCGACCTCGTCGCCCAGCTCCTCGTCGACGCGAGCCTTCGCGTCCCGGATGAAGGACCGGGCCTGGCGGACCCACTGGCCCAGCTGTTCCGCATAGCCCGGGAGCCGCTCGGGGCCGATGACGAGCGCGGCGACGACGAGCAGCACGAGCAGCTCTCCGCCGTTGATCCCGAACACCGGGTCAGAGTACCTCCCGCCCCTGAGGGACCGGGGGCGGAGCCGGACGTCACTCCGTGGGCGACTCGTCGAGCTTGACGCGGACGTCGCGCTCGCTGGACCCGCTGCGCACGTGCAGCACGATCGTCTCGCCGGGGGTCCGCGCGCGGATGGCCACGATGAGCTCGTCCGGGTCGGTCACCGGGCGGCCGTCGATCGCCAGGATCACGTCGCCGGGGTGGATGCCGGCCCGGTCGGCGGGGCCGTCCGCGGTGATGGGGGCCTGCCCGGACTGGGAGTCGGACGAGACCTGCACGCCCTCGCCGTTGTACCGCTGGTCCAGCAGCACGCCGATGATCGGGTACGTGGCGTGACCGGTCTCGATGAGCTGGTCGGACGTGCGGCGCACCTGGTTGGACGGGATGGCGAACCCGAGCCCGATGCTTCCGCCGACCAGCGCCGTCGAGCCCGGGGGCTGCGCGATCGCCGAGTTGATGCCGATGACCTCGCCCGCCGCGTTGACCAGCGGACCGCCGGAGTTGCCCGGGTTGATCGCGGCGTCGGTCTGGATCGCGTTGATGAAGGCCGTGTCGCTCGAGTCGGTCGACTCCCCCGCCGACACCGGCCGGTTGAGCGCGCTGACGATGCCGGTGGTCACGGTGCCGGCCAGCCCGAGGGGCGCGCCGACCGCCACGACGGCGTCCCCGACCACGACGGCGTCGGAATCACCGAGCAGCAGCGGGGTCAGCCCGTCGACGTCGACCTTGAGGACGGCCAGGTCGTAGTCGGCCGTGCTGCCGACGATCGTCGCCGCCTGCTCGCTGCCGTCGACGAACGTGACGGTGATCGTGGTCGACGCCGCTTCCTTCGCCTGCGCGATCACGTGGTTGTTGGTGACCAGGTAGCCGTCGCCCCGCAGCACGAAGCCGGACCCGGTGGCGCTGCCCTGCGGCCCGTCGACCTGGATCGACACGACGCTGGGCAGCACGCCGGCCGCGATGCCCGCCACCGAGTCGGGGGCGCGCTCGATCGTGCCGGTGCCCGCGGCGGCCACCGGCAGGCCGGCGTCGGCGAGGTGGTCGTCCTTGGTCGCTCGTGCACCGATGACGCCGCCGACCACGCCCGCCACGAGCGCGAGCACGACGAGCGGGGCCACCCACGCGACCGACAGGGTGCGGCGGCGCTTCCGGTGCAGCACGACCGTGTGCGGTACCACGGCCGAGCCGTGCGGCTGCTCCGGGCCTGTCGGCGGGGTCGCGAACGGGACGCCCTGCCACTGGCCGGCGCCGGTGGGCTGCTGTCCCTGCTGGGGCGCGTGCCCGTACGGGCTCGGCGACCCGTGCTGGGTCGCGGGACCGGCCGGGTTCGGCGGGGCGTACGGCGGTGGCGGGGTGTACGGCGACGGCGGCGCGAAGGGGGACGCCGGCGGCGTGTAGTGCGGCGCGGAGCCGTGCGGGACGGACCAGTGCTCGCCGGGCGCCCGCAGCGGGGCCGCGGCG